>JAIDJS010000144.1 GCA_029052085.1 Eubacterium sp. | reverse complement strand
GTAAGATCGTCGGCAGCGTCATATGTGTATATGAGACAGGTTGATATGAGTGCATCGTATTATTTTGATGACGGCTATTGGAACGGAAATGTCTGGATGTCACATCAATGGTTTATCTGGAAAGCGATGTTTGATCTCGGCGATATGGATTTTGCCTTTGAAATTGCAGACAGAGCGCTTAATATGTGGAAAAAGGAAACAGACTTTTCTTATAACACCTATGAATGCTTCGGTATTGAAACGCAGAGAGGCGGCTGGTTCCATAATTTCGGCGGTCTTTCTGCTCCTGTATGTGTATGGGCAAATGCTTATTATCGTCCTGCTTCCATTACAACAGGCTTTGATTTGTGGCTTGATGAGCAGCAGGCTGATATGAATGGTGCGTATATAAAATTTAAATACTTTGGAAATAACGATAAATACGGAATTCTCGTTTGTCTTTCTGATAAAAACGACTACGAAGTTCTTCTGAATGATGAGAAAATTGCGTTTAATCAAAGAGCAAAGGGTATTATTGAAATTACGCTTAACGGCAATGTTAAATGCGGAGAAATAAAAATTAATGCAATTAAATAAAGAGGGGTAAAATATGGAAAACAAAATTTGGGGCAGCAATAATGAACCGCTTAAAATTCAGTTTATAACAGACCTTCATTATTACTCACGAAAGGGCGGAACCGAGGGTGCCGCTTATGAAAAGGCAGAAGCAAAAAGCCAGAAAATCATCAAGGATTCGGATTTGGTTATAAAAGCCGGCTTTGATATTCTCTGTGAGGATACGTCAACAGATATCATTATTCTTGCGGGTGATACAACGAAGGACGGCGAAGTTGAATCGCATAAGGAATTTATAGAAATGCTCCGCGATTTAAAGAAGCGCGGCAAAAGAGTTTATGTGATTACTGCTACTCATGATTACCGTGAGGGCGGTGTTACAGACGGCTATGACGGCGATAAAAAAATACAGGTTCCTGCGGTTGAAAACCGTCATGATTTATGGGATATGTACTATGAATTCGGTCCGAACGAGGCGATAGCAACATTTGAAAAATCGCTCTGCTATGTTGTTCAGCTTGCTCCCGGTTACAGACTTTTTGCACTGAATGATGATACAAATGATAAAGAAGAGGGCAGAGGCTCAGGCTACAGCGATGAATGCATGCAGTGGATTATGGAACAGCTTGAGGATGCCAAGAAGAATGATCAGTATGTTATTGCAATGACACATCATCCTATGATTTCCCCATCCCCGTTTTATCAGATAATCGGCGCCGGAAATATGCAGAAGGATCACGAAACCACAAGAGAAATTTTTGCAGACAACGGGCTTCATTGTATGCTTACGGGTCATACCCATGTTCATGATATTTCAGTTATAACAACGGAAAAGGGCAATAAGTTTTATGATATCGCCTGCGGCGCAATGATTGGCTGTCCGCCTGCTATGAGAAATGTTACCTTTGATCCTGCCAAAGGAGAAATCAGAACAGATACAATCATTATCAAGGATGTTCCGGGTCTTGATACAAAAGGCCAGCCGTTTGATGAATATATGAAAAACTTCTTCTTCGGTATGATCAGAGAGGTTATTACTGCTGCTGCAACGGATATAGACCATCTTGCGGAAATGACGGATGCGTTCTCTGTTCCGGGCGAAAAGGTTAAAAAGCTTGGCTGGATTATAAAGCCGATTGCAAAGTTTATCAATAAGCTTACATTTAAAAAGATTTGGCGCCTTTGCAAAAAGGAAAGCGGTCTTAAGAAAAAGGATATTGCTGATATTGCAGACAATAAGGTTGTTGATTTTATTATTGAGCTGATTCAGAATCTGTATTGCGGCGATTCGCCTTACTCTCCCGATACAAGAGAATATAAAATTGCCTGCGGCTTTCTGAATGTGATAGATGCGTTTCTGAATACAATTCATCTGCCTATCGGTAAATTTATCAAGGGCGCTGAAAGTGTAAGAAGCCTTATTGAGCCGCTTCTTTGGAATGCCGGTCCCTGTGATGCCGAGGCAACGCTTAAGATTCATCCGGTTTATGATGATGAAAACCCTGCTCCTAAGGAGGAAAAGAGGGAATTTAAAGATACCGTTAAGAAGAGCAGAAAAGGACCGCTTGTTCTTATTCTGTTAGTTCTTGCTGTGCTGCTTCTTCTTGCGGTTATTCTTGGCATAATCGGTTTGGTTATATGGGGAATCGTTGCTCTTATTATGGCTTTAATCTGATTATATGGCTTGATTAAATTGTGACTTTATCGCATTAAAGTGTTGACAAGAAAAAATGCTGGGTATATAATTGTTTTAATTCATATACGGAGGATATATTTATGAAAAAATTTAAAAGAGTTTTAGCAGTTTTGATTTCTGCGCTTCTTGTTGCGGCAATGTTTGCAGGCTGTTCCAACGGCGGAGAAAAAGAACCTGAGGATGAAAAAGCAGCGAATGTTGCCATTCTTCAGTTTATGCCGCATTCCAGTCTTGATAACTGCACGGAGGGTGTTATAAAAGCTCTTGATGCAGCAGGCATCGGGCATCATCTTGAAATCGGCTCCAGCGGAAGTGCCGTTTCGGATTGTCAGAGCTATGCAGAAAAAATGGCTGTTTCGGATTATGATATGATTATTGCTGTTGCAACGCCTGCGGCAATCAGTGCTTTTTCAGCAGTAAAATCTGCTTCATCAAGTATCCCTGTTGTTTTCTGTGCGGTTTCGGATCCTATTGAAGCCGGAATTGTTGAAAGCCTTGAGGCTCCCGGCAATAATTGTACAGGCACTGCCGATGCAATAGATCTTAAAGGTCAGGTTGCTCTGATTAAAGCGCTTCAGCCTGAAATCAAAAAGCTTGGTGTTCTTTATACCACAAGCGAGCCGAATTCAATCAGCCAGATCAGAACGCTTGAGGCTGAATGTGAAGCAGTTGGTATTGAACTGATTACACAGGGAATAACAGATGCAACGGAGCTTGCTTCTGCTTCCGCAAGTCTTATACCAAAGGTTGATGCTTTAACAAATTTAACGGATAACAATGTTGTTGATAATATGGGCGTTTTTCTTCAGCAGGCTGAAGAAGCAGAAATTCCTGTTTACGGTTCGGAAATTGAACAGGTAAAGAAGGGCTGTCTTGCTTCTGCTTCTCTGGACTATGTTGCTCTTGGAGAGCAGACTGGTAAAATGGCTGTTGATATTCTGAACGGCGGAAATCCTGCGTCAACTCCTGTTTTAACAGTTATGGATTCATTTACTGTTATTAATACAGATATTGCAGAAAAGCTGGGAATAACAATTCCGGATAGTCTTAATGATGCTGAAAAGATAACAACAGCGGCCGCTGAGTAATCAGATGTCGGTTTGAATAACGTGCATAAAATGCAAAAAGGAGCAGAACAAAAGCTGTTCTGCTCTTTTCTTAATAATTGGTTAATGGTGAAAATATGGAAATTTTAAACATTGTAAAGATTGTGCTTGAAGAGGGCTTTAAATATGCAATTCTTGCTCTCGGCGTGTATCTTGCTTACAGTATACTTGATTTTCCCGATTTGTCTGTTGACGGAACAATGCCGCTTGGCGCAATTGTTTCGGCAGTGCTTATTCTTAAGGGGATAAACCCATGGGTTTCTGTTATCATTGCATTTGTCTGCGGTGCTGCAGCAGGCTGTATAACAGGTGTTCTTCATGTTAAGCTGAAGCTTCAGCCTCTTCTTTCGGGAATTCTTGTTTATACGCTCCTGCTTACGGTAAATCTTGTTATAATAAAGGCAGGCACGGGCGGTCAGTCCATTGCATCTGTTTTCGGTAAAAAAACAATATTCAACAGCGGGGCAGCCAATGTTTTGCCGCAAAATATCGGAAATATAAATGTCCGAAAGCTTATTGTTCTTGCAATTTTCGTTGTTGTTCTTAAAATACTGATTGATTTGTATCTGAAAACAAAATCCGGCATGCTTTTAAGAGCTACCGGCTCTAATCAGCAGTATGTTGTTATGC
>JAIDJS010000143.1 GCA_029052085.1 Eubacterium sp. | reverse complement strand
GCACTGGGGGACGGAACCTACGAACGTGTTAAATTCTCAAATCCAGGTGATATTAACGATATTGTAGATGATTATGTTGTTGATATTGAAACCGGCGAAAAAGATACCTCAAAGCCGATTTCCGTTATTGATGAATATGCGTTCAACTGCGATGAAAAGCTTAACACCATTTCATTCGGCAAGGATGTAAAATCCATCGACGGGAAATCAATTTACAGCTGCTGGTGGGTTCAGAATGTATGGATTGATGATGCAAACCCGTATTATTGTGACATTGACGGTGTAATTTACAACAAGGATTTAACAGAGGTTATTTTCTATCCGAACGATCACGATAAGTATCTGAGGACAAAGCTTGGCTATGATAACCTTGTTGATGATGCAGGAAATCCTATGGAAGAGCTTTTCGGTACAACTGAAAAATATGACGAGGCATTTCTGACTGAATACAACAAGCAGATAAGAACATATGTTATTCCGTCAACAGTAACCAAAATCGGACAGCTTGCTTTTGCTTATTCAAATATTACAGACCTTTATATACCTGAAGGTGTAAAAACAATGGAATCCATGGCTGTATTCAAAAATACAGAGCTGCGAAATATTTACAGCTATACAACAGACAATGCTATAACAGATGTAACCTACAATTCCATTGCCTCAATGAAAACCACATATAATTCACTGCCTGAGGGACTTGAGTACATAGGCTCAGACTGCTTATATTATTGCAGAAATCTTTCCTATATTTACATTCCAAGCTCTGTTACCTATATAGGTCACCATGCTTTATGGGATGCCGTTTATAAGGAGGATAAGGAGCTTAAGGGCATAACCGTTATTAATGTCGGTGCAGATGAGGAAGCATTCAGCAAGATAGAAACAGGCGATGAATGGCGCCCTAAATACAACTATATGCTGTTTAATAAATCGGTAGATATCAATTACTCAGCAGAAAGACAATAAAACAAAATTGTTCATAACAAAAGGAGCAGTTTTGAAGTGAATTTTAAAAGCACTTCAAAACTGCTCTTCATTTTTCATCCAATTGCTTCATAACCGTCTGTATGCGGAATACAGATGGAAACGGAAAGACCTTCGTTTTTATTTTCAGCGGTAATAATACCATGATGCTTTTCAACAATGGCTTTTGTAATTGCAAGACCTATGCCTGCCCCGCTTGGAGGAGCATCGGCAGTACGATAAAATCTTGTAAAAAGGTTGGGGATTTCGCTGTCCGGAAGCCCTCCCCCGTTATCGCTGATTTCAATGGTTGTTGAATGACTGCTGTGTTCAATAAAAATATTCACAACGCCGTTATCTGCTGTATGCTCACTGGCATTTTTCACGATATTTCCGATTGCCTCGGACAGCCACGATTTATCACAGCGAATGCTGCTTCTTCCAACGGCATTATAGGTTTTATTCGGAAAAAGATGATAAAATTCGGAAAGCAAGCCATCAACCATATCCCGAACATCATACATTTTAAAATCCATAACATAGGAATCCGATTTGATTTTTTCAAGCCTTAAAAGCTTTTGAATCAGATTTTCCATTCGTTCAATAAGCTGCAGTTCCTTTTCTGTATGCTCGGACGGAGAAGCGGAGTTTTCCATTTCACAGTA
>JAIDJS010000142.1 GCA_029052085.1 Eubacterium sp. | reverse complement strand
ATATAAGTATTTGCTATTTCTGAAAATTCAATATAAAATATAATTAAAGAAGTAATTATATAATAATTGTTTTGAAAAAATAACGGAGGAATGATTATGGAAACAAAGCTTAATTTAGCAAACGAATGGGACAAAACTTTCCCAAAAAGTGATAAAGTAAATCACAGAAAGGTAACCTTTCATAACCGCTATGGTATTACGCTGGCTGCCGATTTGTACGAGCCAAAGGATGTAAGTGGAAAGCTGCCTGCAATTGCAGTAAGCGGTCCTTTCGGTGCAGTAAAGGAGCAGTCATCCGGGATTTATGCACAGGCAATGGCAGAAAGAGGATTTTTAACAATCGCTTTTGATCCGTCTTTTACAGGGGAAAGCGGAGGCGAGCCAAGATATATGGCTTCTCCTGATATCAATACAGAGGATTTTCAGGCAGCTGTTGATTTCTTATCTGTTCAGGATAATGTTGATGCAGATAAAATCGGTATTATCGGTATCTGCGGCTGGGGCGGAATGGCTCTTAATGCAGCAGCCCTTGATACACGAATCAAAGCAACCGTAACTTCAACGATGTATGATATGAGCAGAGTAAATGCAAACGGATATTTTGATGAAGAGGATAGCGAAAATGCCCGTTATGAGAAGAAAAAGGCTCTGAATGAACAAAGAACAAAGGAATATAAAGAGGGAAATTATGTTCGTGGCGGCGGAGTTGTTGATCCTCTGCCTGATGATGCGCCGTTCTTTGTTAAAGATTATTATGATTATTATAAAACCGGCAGAGGTTATCACAAACGCTCTTTGAATTCAAATGAAGGCTGGAATGTTACCGGCTGTATGTCCTTTATAAATATGCCGATTCTGAAATACAGCAATGAAATCCGCAGTGCCGTATTAATGCTTCACGGCGAAAAGGCGCATTCCTGCTATTTCAGCAAGGATGCTTATAAAAATATGATAATGAATAGTGCTTATAAAGACAACAAAGAGCTTATGATTATCCCTGATGCAGTGCATACGGATTTGTATGATATTGCTGATATCATTCCGTTTGATAAAATAGAGGAATTCTTTAAAGCGAATATGTAGATATAAAAAAACAGGATGCTTAATTGCACCCTGTTTTTCTATGTTAATATTCAATTTCGCCCTTATAAACAAGGTTGCAGTCGCCCGTAAGGGTAATACATTCATCTGTGTAATTCACGATTAAATCGCCGCCCCGAAGCTTAACCGTTATATCCTCGCCCTTGTTGCAGTATCCGTTTGCAACTGCCGCAGCTACTGCTGCACAGGCGCCTGTTCCGCAGGCAGGCGTTTCGCCGTTTCCTCGCTCCCATACTCTCATTTTCAGAGTTCTGCTGTTCACGATTCTTACGAATTCCGTATTGATTCTTTCGGGGAACAGTCTGCTTGTTTCAAACTGCGGTCCAACCGCTTCAATGTTTATTTTATCAACATTGTCAACAAAAACAACACAGTGCGGATTACCGACCGAAACACAGGTAATATTATAATCCTTGCCGCCGAAAACGGCCTTTCTGTTTATAATACTTTCCCCGTCAAGAGAAACGGGGATTAAACTTGGCTTGAATTCTGCCTTGCCCATATCAACTGTAACGGATGAAACAAGTCCGTTTCTTGTGAACAGCTTCAGTGTTTTGATTCCGCTTGCTGTTTCAATCTTCATATTTTCTTTTTTAACAAGTTCATTGTCATAAAGGAATTTGCCAAGACAGCGTATGGAGTTTCCTGCCATTTTGCCCTCAGAGCCGTCAATATTGAAAATTCTCATTTTAGCATCAGCATTTTCCGATTCTTCTATCAGAACAATTCCGTCGCCGCCGATACCCTTGTGTCTGTCTGAAAATTCAATGGCAAAGCTTTCGGGGCAGGTTATGATACCGCACTGATTGTTGAAGAAAATATAATCATCGCCCGTTCCGTGCATTTTGCTGAATTTCAGAATTCCTTTTTTATCACGCATGTTATTGATATCAACAAGCTCCGTATTAAGCTGATTGTATCTGCTTGCAATGATATCTGCAAGTGCATTCGCTGTATCAAGCGAGGTAAGCGTAGCTATTCCAAGCTGATTTGCTCTGTTGAAGAGTCTGATGTAATCGGCAATGCTTTTTTTATCACTCTTGCCGGTGTAAACAATATAATCAAGCTTTCCGCTTTCAACAAGCTCCATAATGGAGTTGTCCTCATAAAGCTTATTTACAACCTTAACATCAATTCCAAGGCTTTCTATTGCCTTGGCTGTTTCGGGTGTCGCCCATATCTGAACGCCGATATCATCCAGCTTTTTCGCAAGGGAAACAATCTCAAATCTGTCCTGCTTCGTAACTGTAATAAGTACGCCGTGCTTTTCTCTTTTCTGGAAGTCGACTCTGAAGCCTGCTGAAACAAGTCCCTTAAAGAGTGCTTCGTTCAGGTTTTTGCCAACGCCCAATACTTCGCCCGTAGACTTCATTTCAGGACCAAGCTGACTGTTTACATCATTCAGCTTTTCAAAGCTGAAAACAGGCACTTTAACAGCGTAATATGGCGGTGTTCTGTATAATCCCGTACCGAAACCAAGTTCTGTAAGCTTTGCTCCAACCATAATTTTTGTTGCAAGCTCAACCATAGGAACACCGGTTACCTTGCTGATATAAGGAATTGTTCTTGATGCTCTCGGATTTACCTCAATAACATAAAGCTCATTCTGATAAATAAGATACTGAATGTTGATTAAGCCCTTTGTTTTAAGGGATAAAGCAAGCTTTTCGGATACATCGCAGATTTTTTCAAGCATTTTATCCTGTAAATTATATGGAGGGTAAACGGCAATGGAATCGCCGCTGTGAATGCCTGCACGTTCAATATGCTCCATAATTCCGGGAATCAAAACATCCGTTCCGTCTGAAATACAGTCTACCTCAAGCTCAGTTCCCATCATATATTTGTCTATAAGGACAGGATTTTCAATTCCCTGTGAAAGAATAATCTGCATGTATTGCTTAACGTCATCATCCGTGTAAGCAATCGTCATATTCTGACCGCCGATGACATAGCTTGGGCGAAGCAGAACAGGGTAGGTAAGCGCATTAGCAGCCTTTAAGGCTTCATCAAGGATCATAACCGATGAACCCTTTGGTCTGAATATATTAAAACTCTCAAGCAGTGCATCAAATCGTTCTCTGTCTTCGGCAATATCAATGCTTTCAGCAGATGTGCCTAATATATTGATGTTGTTTTCGTCAAGGAATTTGGTAAGCTTAATCGCTGTCTGTCCACCGAATGCTACAACAACACCAATCGGATTTTCAACCTTGATGATACTCATAACATCTTCCGGTGTAAGCGGCTCAAAATAAAGCCTGTCGCCTGTATCAAAATCCGTTGAAACCGTTTCGGGATTGTTGTTAACAAGGATAACCTCGTAGCCAAGCTCTTTTAAGGTCCACACACAGTGAACGGATGAATAGTCAAATTCAATGCCTTGTCCGATTCTGATAGGTCCGGAGCCTAAAACAATAATTCGTTTTTTATCCTCAGCTCTTTCAAGCGCTCTGCTTTCGCAAACGGTATCGTAGGTCGAATAAAAGTAAGGGGTTTCTGCTGCAAATTCAGCACCGCAGGTATCAACCATTTTGTAAACGGCATCTCTGTGGAACGCAAGCGAGCCGCCGCTGAGTTTTTCAAGGGCAGAATCGGTATAGCCCAGCTTTTTGCCGTAAATGTATTGCTCTTTGCTGATAGGGGAATTTTCAATTGTCTTTTCATAATCTGCAAGGTTTTTCAGCTTGTATAAAAACCACTCATCAATCATTGTGATTTCGTGGATTTCTTCAGGCGTTATGCCGCTTTTCAGTGCCTTAAACACACTGAAAAGTCTTAAATCATCTTGATTTTTAAGAAGCTCTGAAACGTTTTTTCCGTCAAGCGCTTTGTTGTTGAGCGTATCAAGACCGATTTCAGCACCGCGAACAGCCTTCATAATTGCCATTTCAAAGGAAGGCGCAATGCTCATAACCTCGCCGGTAGCCTTCATCTGTGTGCCAAGCATTCTTGAAGCATTAACGAATTTGTCAAACGGCCATTTCGGGAATTTAACAACAACATAATCAAGTGCCGGCTCAAAGCAGGCACAGGTTTTTCCCGTAACATCATTCCTGATTTCGTCAAGCGTGTATCCAAGCGCAATTTTCGTTGTAACCTTGGCAATGGGGTAGCCTGTTGCTTTTGAAGCAAGCGCTGATGAACGGGACACACGGGGGTTAACCTCAATAACGCTGTATTCAAAGCTTTCGGGATTGAGCGCAAACTGGCAGTTGCAGCCACCCTCAATGCCAAGCTCGGTAATAATATCAAGCGAAGCAGAACGAAGCATCTGATATTCCTTGTCTGCAAGTGTAACGGCAGGAGCAACAACAATGCTGTCGCCGGTATGAACACCTACGGGGTCAAAGTTTTCCATAGAGCAGACAGCGATAACATTTCCTGCACTGTCCCTCATAACCTCAAACTCAATTTCTTTCCAGCCGGCAATGTATTTTTCAACAAGCACCTGTGTAATAGGGGAAAGCATCAAGCCGTGCTTTGCAACCTCTTCAAGCTCCTTTTCGTTGTGTGCAACGCCGCCGCCTGCACCGCCAAGGGTAAACGCAGGGCGAATAATAACCGGGTAACCGATTTGGTTTGCGATTTCCTTTGAGCGTTCAAGATTATTTGCAATATCACTTGGGACAACAGGCTGATTGATTTTAACCATTGTATC
Organism: Eubacterium sp.; assembly: GCA_029052085.1. Classification (GTDB taxonomy): domain Bacteria; phylum Bacillota; class Clostridia; order Oscillospirales; family Acutalibacteraceae; genus Eubacterium_R. Next base: position 2,157 of record JAIDJS010000142.1, on the reverse strand, counting down.
TCTGAACATCTGTCTGTCTTCGGCTTTGTCAATCGCTTCTGCATCTGTTCCAAGCAGGCGAACGCCCATTTTGTCAAGATATCCGTCCTTTGCAAGCTGCATGGAAATGGTTAATCCTGTTTGTCCGCCAAGTCCGCCTAAAATACTGTCCGGCTTTTCTATTTCAATAATTCTTTTTACCGTTTCAACAGTAAGCGGCTCAAGATAGATGTGGTCTGCAAGTGCCTTGTCCGTCATAATGGTTGCAGGGTTTGAGTTGATAAGAACAACCTCGATGCCCTCGTCCTTAAGTACGCGGCATGCCTGTGCACCTGCATAGTCAAATTCGGCAGCCTGTCCGATAACAATAGGTCCGGAGCCGATTACAAGCACCTTTTTTATGTCTTTATTAAGAGGCATTATTCGTTACCTCCCATCATAGCTATAAATTTATCAAATAAAAATCTTGTATCGTGCGGTCCGCTGCAGGCCTCGGGATGAAACTGAACGGAAAATGCGTTTTTATCCGGATAATCAATGCCTTCGTTTGTTCCGTCGTTTGCATTGATATAGCTTATAACACCGCCGCATTTTTCAATATCGTCGTTTAAAACAGCATAACCGTGATTTTGTGAAGATATATAAGTTCTGCCGGTTTTTGTGTTTTTAACAGGCTGGTTTGTACCTCTGTGTCCGTATTTCAGCTTGTCTGTTTTTGCACCCATTGCAAGCGCCAAAAGCTGATGACCAAGGCAGATACCGAATAACGGCTTTTTGCCGATAAGCTTTTTTAATTCTTCAATACATTCCGTGTTTTCGCTTGGGTCGCCGGGTCCGTTTGAAAGCATAATCCCGTCAGGATTCAGATTTAAGATATCTGTAGCCTTTGTGTTGTGGGGAACAACTGCTACATTACAGCCTCTTTTGGCAAGCTCGTTTGCAATATTATCCTTTTTGCCGTAATCAATAAGAACAACATTGTATTTATGCGCTTCACTCGGAATCAGTGTAGGCCTGCTGACAGAGGTTGCCTCAACCGTATTTTTAACGGAATATTCTTTTAGCTTGTCATAATCAACATAATTCGGGTTAGAACAAATTTTTGCGTTCATAACGCCGCTTTCTCTGATTATTTTAGTAATTTCCCTTGTGTCAACATCGTAAACGCCGGGGATATTATTATCCTTAAGATATTCATCAAGTGTTTTTCCGCATCTGAAATTGGACGGGTTATCGCATTTTTCTCTGACGATATAAGCGGAAATATACGGCCTTTTGCTTTCGCTGTCCTCATCAATGAAGCCGTAATTCCCTATAAGCGGAAATGTCTGAAGAACAATCTGTCCGTAATAGCTTGGATCGGTAAGGGTTTCAATGTAGCCGCACATACCTGTTGTAAAAACAAGCTCGCCCTCAATGTTTCCGCCAGCACCGAAGCGCTTTCCTTCAAAAATATGCCCGTCTGCAAGGCATATATAAACTTTTTCGTTATCCATCTATATCATCCTAATAATTTCACTAATACAGCTTTCTGTGCGTGAAGCCTGTTTTCAGCTTCATCAAAGATTTCATCTGCATGCTCTTCAAATACTTTAGCGGTAATTTCTTCCTCTCTGTGAGCAGGCAGGCAGTGAAGCACCATAGCACCATCGTTTGCGGCAGCCATAACCTCGTCATTAATCTGAAATTCTTTAAAGATTTTTTCACGTTCTGCCTTTTCCTCTTCCTGTCCCATAGAAGCCCAGACATCTGTGTAAATAACATCAGCATCTTTCGCACAGGCAAGGATATCGGAGGAGCAGGTAAATACGCCGTTTTCTTCAGCCCATTTCATAATTTCGGCATCGGGCTTGTATTCGTCAGGGCAGGCAATTGCACATTCCATACCCATTTTGATTGCACCGACAATAAGGCTGTTTGCCATATTGTTTCCGTCGCCGATAAAGCAGAATTTAAGTCCGTCAAAGGAATTTTTATGCTCACGGATGGTCATAAGGTCTGCAAGCACCTGGCATGGGTGGCAGTAATCCGTAAGTCCGTTGATAATCGGAATAGAGCCGTATTCTGCCAAATCTTCAACCTCTTTCTGCTCGAAGGTTCTGATCATAATTCCGTCAAGATAGCGGGAAAGAACTCTTGCAGTATCCTGAACAGGCTCGCCTCTGCCAATTTGCAAAT
>JAIDJS010000141.1 GCA_029052085.1 Eubacterium sp. | reverse complement strand
TCATTATTTACTCTAGTAAACATATCACAGAAATAATTTACGGAAAGGAAAAGAATAACAGAAATTGCAATGGAGGCTGTAATAACTCTTGATTTTCTGCCGTTTCGTTTCAGATTTTTGTGTGCAAGCTCACCCTCATATCCGAAGATTTTACGGATATATTTCGGCGATTTAACTTTTTTTGCTTTAAGTTTTATTTCCGTACTTTGTCTTAATGCCTCAACAGGCGTAATGGAAGAAGCCTTTTTAGCAGGAATCACTGCTGAAATAAAAATGGTAATCAAACTGAAAACAACTACACCAACAACTGCCCATAACGGAACAACCGCCTTAAATTCTACTGCCGAATCCTCAACACCAAAAAGCATTCCGGTTTCAATAATTTTTTTGCCTACAATTTCAAGGGTTACACCGATACCGATAACACCGCCGATAATTCCAAGTGGAATACCAACCAAGCCAAGAACTGCACCCTCAAAATAAACAGATTTCTTTTTCTGCCTTTTCGTTGCACCGACACTGCCGAGCATACCAAGATACCTTGTTCTTTCCGAAAGCGACATACCGAATGAATTGTAAATCAGTACAACGGAAGCAATCATAATGATAACAAGAATAACTATACCCATTGGTATAATGCTTGTTGCCAGTATGCTTTCGCCGTCAATCGCAAGCTTGGACTGAAGATAATCCTTGTTGATATACATCTGCTCGCTGCCGTATTTTACACCAATCGTTTCCGAAATATCCTCAATTACATCAAGCGATTTATAATTTGGATTTTTAAGCGTTACGGTAGCATTAGCAGCAGATTTCTTTTCATCAGAGCTTAATCCGCGGATGATTTTACCGTTTCTTCTTGTTGGGTTATTATTATAAAGAATTCCGACAATTTTAAACTGCGCTTCATAAGCAGGCGCAAATTCTTCAGATGAAGTGCCGGTGCTTCCCTTTAAATGCTCTTTGATTTTAACGAATTCGCCGTTTTCATCTTCAAAATCATATTCATAATATCTTTCGCCAAGCTGAATGGTAACCGTTTCGCCGATTTTCCAATCAAGCTTATTCTTTTCTAATAAAGACTGTTCAACAGCGATTTCGTGTTCATTTTTAGGAAGCTCGCCATCCATCTTGCTTGTAAGCATCTGCTTAAGATTCGTTTCATCGCCGGCATAAATATTGCCGACACGGATGCTGGACGATGAATCCGAATCAACCCTGAAGCCATCGCTTTCTTCAGGCAAATCGGTATACAAACCGATTTCATCTATTCTGTCATCAGCCTTTAAAGCAGATACCTGTTCATTGCTTAATGCGTAATACTCAACATGCTTATTACCTGCCTCAAAAATTGTTGCATCGCCGTAAAACTTCATAAAGGATGCAATACTTACGAATACTGCGGTTATCATAGCAACGGAAACACAGATACCCAGTGTTGTGATAATCGTTCTGCCTTTGTTTTCTTTGAGGTGGCGAAGCGTTAGCTTATTAACTATATTCACTGCCTGATCACCTCATCCTTAACAATTTTGCCGTCCTCAATTGCAATAATTCTGTCTGCACTGAGGGCAATTCTGTCATCATGTGTAATGATAATAACAGTCTGATTATTTTCTTTATTGATCGTTCTGAGTAAATCAACAATTTCCTTGCTGTTTTTGCTGTCCAGATTTCCCGTTGGCTCATCCGCAAGCACAAGAGCAGGATTGTTCATAAGCGCCCTGCCGATGGACACTCTCTGCTGCTGACCGCCTGAAAGCTGATTCGGAAGATGCTTTATTCTGTCCTTTAAACCAAGGGAATCTACGAGTAAATCAAGCTTCTTCTTGTTTACATTCTGACCGTCAAGCAATAGAGGAAGCGTAATATTTTCCTCTACATTCAAAATAGGAATCAGATTATAAAACTGATAAATAAGACCTATCTGTCTGCGACGGAAAATTGCAAGAGCCGTTTCATCAAGCTTTGAAATATCTGTTCCTTCAATAAAAACATTGCCGCTTGTTGCCGTATCAACACCGCCTAAAATATGAAGCAGAGTTGATTTACCGGAGCCGGACGGTCCGATAATTGCAACAAACTGACCCTTCGGCACCGAGAAGGAAACATTATCAAGTGCCTTTACCATTGTGTCACCCTTACCATAGGTTTTTGTTAAATTCTGAACTTTAAGTATTTCCATAATGAAATCTCCTTTCGTTTACAATGCCAAGTTTACTGCTGTTAACTTACAGTTGAGTGACATTTTTTATTACAATTTTGTAATTTTAAACGGGCGGATATAAAATCCGCCCTTATAATATGTAAATATGTAAGGAGTAAGCTGTTTTCTCCTCTGTTTTTTGTGTAAAGCCAACATCCTTTACACTAAACAATCACCTTGTGTATTGTTATTTCAAACTCTGTTCCGCAGTTTTCCGAGCTTTGAACCTCTACAATCGAATTTTGATTATTAAATATTGCTTTACTTAAAGCAAGACCTATACCAACGCTGGATTCACTATGATTCTTGCCCTGATAAAATCGTTCAAACACATGCGGCAAATCCTCTTCCGATATACCCGAGCCGTTATCCTTAATATGAATTTTTGTAAAGACAGGCGTTTCCTCGGCAAAAACCTTTACATATCCGCCGGCTGCCGTATGTTCTATGCAATTCTTAATGATATTGGAAACAGCCTCAATATACCAATTTCCATCAACACTGACATAAATATCATCCGCACATTCAACACTTAAATCAATATTATTTATTTCTGCATTTAAAAGAAACGGCTGAGCCGATTTTTGAAGAATACTTTTAAGGCTAACATTACTGTTCTTAAATTCCGTAGCACCCGCATCAATTTTAGAAAGCTTGAGCAAAGTTACAATAAGCCAGTTCATTCTTGACAGCTGATCTTCAATAACCTTTGAAAACGCCTTTCGCTTTTCTTCTTCCTTTTCATTCTTCAGTAAATCAGACATCATTGTAATGGATGTTATAGGCGTTTTAAGCTGATGAGAAATATCAGCAAGCGACTGCGCAAGATAATTCTTATCCTTTAAAAGCAGTTCCTGCTGTGAGCGAAGTGTAACTATAATTTTATACAGATTGTTTTTTATTATGCTCAGCTCGCCCTCGCTGTTATCCCTGATATCAAGGTCATAATCCCCATTGCTTATCGCATTAAGATAAATATTTAAATTCTTAATCGTATTTATCCTTTTATATGTAATAAATAAAAACATAATGATTATTAAAGCGGAAACTGCAAGAAACACCAAAGCGCATTTTTCGTTTCTTTTAAATATCATAAAAAAGCCTGCTGCAACGGCAAAGAGCGACACAGCCAAAACAAAGCTTAAATCCTTATTCTTTTTAATCATTCTAAAATATACCCCATTTTACGAACCGTTTTAATGATTTTCGGATCATCCGAATTATCTTCAATTTTATCACGAAGCCTTTTTATATAAACGGTAAGTGTATTATCATTAACAAAAATGCCATCTATATCCCAGATGTTTTCAAGCAGCTGGTTTCTTGAAAGAACTCTGCCTTTATTATTTACAAGTATCAGTAAAAGCCTATATTCCATAGCAGTAAGTATGATTTCCGCCCCGTTTTTATATACCTTAGCTTCGTTGGTATTTATTTTAATTCCATGAAGCTCAATGATTCCGCTTTTGCCGGCTTCACTGTTATATCGGCGAAGCACACTTTTTATTCTTGCCATAAGCTCATTCACACGAAACGGTTTTGAAATATAATCGTCAGCGCCTAAATCAAAGCCCATAACAACATTAACCTCATCATCAAAAGCAGTTAAAAAGATAACCGGCAGATCTCCCTTTTCCTTAATTGCCCTGCAGACATCATAGCCGCTTCCGTCCGGCAAGGTCAAATCAAGAAGATACAAATCAAATTCGCTGCTGTTTATGATTTCATACGCTTCTGAAACTGTTTTTGCATGAGCGGTTTCATATCCCTCTTTATGCAAAGAATATTCAAGCCCCATTGCAATGGAAGCATCATCTTCCAAAAGAAATATTTTCATATTGTTCACCTCTGGGCAAAGCCATTTCATTTTGATATATTTTATTTTAACATATTTTTCAGAATAATAAATTACTATTTTGTAATAAATGAAATAAATATAAAAAAGGAATAACTCCCGTAAAGAGTTATTCCGTATCAAAGACCAAAGGAAACCGAAAGGGCTTCATTAACCTTTCCCATATCCCCGCCGTCAAGAGCACCCATTTTTTCACGCAGTCTGCGCTTGTCAATCGTTCGCACCTGCTCAAGAAGCACAACGCTGTCTTTTGCCAACCCGCAGTTTCTTGCATCTACCTCTATATGAGTAGGCAGGCTGGTTTTATCACGCTGGCTGGTTATCGCCGCTGCAATAACAGTTGGCGAAAATCGGTTTCCGACATCATTCTGAACAATAAGAACAGGTCTTACACCACCCTGTTCCGATCCGACAACGGGGCTTAAATCTGCATAATATATATCTCCGCGCTTAACTGTCATACTGTAATCACCTTCGCTTTTTCTTTCATTTTTATTTTTACCATACAGAATAATTTTTAAACATCATATTCCATTATATGTATAAAAAAATTTTTCTCTTATTCTAAAAATGCAAGAAACGCCATAAAGCGAACATACTTTGAAATCAAGCATAGAATAATGGGAAAGGAGATTTAATTTATGGAAAAATATGTTGATATGTTTAATCCGTCTTTTTTAAATAAAAAAAGCAGCGTTCTGCCTCCTCTTCCGGCTGATGCAACTGTTACAATGGCATATATTCCGTTTCAGCAGCAGCCTGTAACATACGAAGAAGAAAAGCATGCTTTGTTTGAAGGTACTCTTTTTCCGGAGCTTAACAAACCATTTACAGGAAGGGGAACCTTAGTATGAACAGAGAGCAAATGCTTTTAAGAGTATCTGCCGCACAGTTTGCAATGTGGGAAATGCGAGTATATATGGATACGCATCTTGATAACAAGGAAGCAAAAAAGCTGTATGAAAAATATCATCGTCAGTTTGAAGAATTAAAGGCAGATTTTGAAGAACATTTCGGACCGTTAACGCTTGGTGAGAACAACAGCGACGAATGGCTTAAAGATCCCTGGCCATGGGATGCACAATGCGATAAAGATTAAACAAAAAGGAGAGGTATCAGCCTCTCCCGTTTTCATTCTTTTCTGTTTTCTTTTTTTGCAAAAATAATACATTTGCTGAAAAAATAATTCAATATCACAACAATAACTGCCAGCACAAGCTTTGCTATCAGCTTTCCCGTAAAATCAAAACGGAAAACCGTAAATGAAAATTCGTCAAATCCCATTTTTTCAACAAGCAGCCAACGCCCTGGCTCGTCACCAAACAGGCTGACGACCCGTGCACGAAAGAATTCAAAAACTTCTTTGATAACAATTCTAAGCTTCCTGCTTTTTGATTCAAACACCCAAAGCTTATTGGTTATATACGCAAAAACAACAGCAATGACCCACGCAGCAGCATTGTTTACAAGATAGGCTTCTTCCCCTGTTGCTCTGTTCAAAAGCCAAAAGGCTGCAAAATTTACAAGTGTTGTTAATCCGCCGAAAAAGACATATAGAATCAATTCCTTGTATGTTTCTTTATTCTTCATCATTTTTACCTAAATGCTCTTTTAATACATAAATCGGTCTGTTCTTAACCTGAACAAATATTTTTGAAATATATTCTCCAAGTATGCCAAGACTGAAAAGCTGAAGACCGCCGAGAAACAGAACCAGCACAACAATCGTTGCATAACCCGGAACATTAATTCCGAAAGCAAGCTTTTGTATAATAACAACTACAAGATAAACAAGAGAAATAATTGCCGAAATAAAGCCAACATACGTTGAAAGCTTTAAAGGAAGCGTTGAAAAAGACACGATACCATCAATACCATATTTAAAAAGCTTTCCTGCACTCCATTTTGATTTTCCGCTTTCTCTTTCCTCTGCATTATATGGGATATATTCAACATTAAAGCCAACCCAACTGAATATACCTTTTGAAAAACGATGATATTCGCTCATATCCAGAACAGCGTTTACCATATTTCTTTTCATCAATCTGAAATCGGAAGCCCCATTTACAAAATTAACCTCCGTAATCTTATTGATAATTTTATAAAAAGCATTTTTAAGTGAAATCATCACTTTGCTTTCCAGGCGGTTTTCCTGATAAGCAGCTACACAATCAAGTTCTTCATTACCGTTTATAATTTCAAGCATTTGAAGAACAATCTCCGCCCTTTGCTGCCAATCGGCATCAATAAGAC
>JAIDJS010000140.1 GCA_029052085.1 Eubacterium sp. | reverse complement strand
ACATTTTAGTTTTCTTGACAAATCTTCGTTTGATTGATAAACTATGAATATTAATATGTTACTATAATCGGAGGAAAAAATGGGATACACTGAAAATTTATGTATGAACTGTTTTGAGCCGTTAACTGCCGGCTGTATCTGCAGAAATTGTGGATTTGATAATGATTCTGTTACAGATACGCTTTTTCTTCCACGCCGAACCATTCTTGCAAAACGCTATATTGTCGGAAATGCTATTTCAGTTGAAAATGATTCTGTTGTTTATATCGGATATGATACCGAGCGCAATGCGGCTGTAACAATTCGTGAATTTTTACCCGGCGGAATATGCAATCGCCTTGAGGGTAATAATGATGTTCATGTAAGAGAAAGATACAGAAAGAATTTTTCGGGCTACAAGCAATCTTTTATCAAGCTGTGGAAAACGCTTAAGGGGCTTAATTCTCTTTCAGCCGTAATTCCCGTGCTTGATATTTTTGAAGAAAATGAAACGGCTTATGCCGTTTGCGAAAAGATGGACAGTGTTTCTCTTCATGATTTTCTTATAAGAAGTACAGATAACAGTATTTTGTGGGATAAGGCAAGATTAATGTTTATGCCTATTCTTACAACGATTGAGGCGCTTCACGAAAACGGAATAGCGCATGGTGCAATCAATCCGGATAATCTTGTTCTTTGCAGAGACGGAAAGGTCCGCCTTGCGGGCTTCTGTATCAGCGAATGCAATGAGGCTTCAAGTGAACTGGGCTTCAAGCCGGCAGCCGGCTATACTGCGCTTGAACAGTATGACAACAGCCACATGATTTGCCCGGCTACGGATATTTATGCTTTTTCAGCCTGTATTTATCGTGCTCTGGTTGGAACAAATCCTCCTGAAGCACCTGCAAGGGCGGTTAATGATAAGCTGATGATACCAAACAGTATTGCCGAAAGAATTCCTGCGCATGTTATTCGCGCGCTTGGAGGCGGTCTTCAGATATATGCCGAAAATCGAATTCAGTGTGTTGAAGATTTCAGAGAGCTTCTGTCTGCCGCTCCGTCCGTTGTTGCAAATTCTGTGAATGCGGCATCCGCTGTTTCCGAACCCGATGAAAAAAAGGATGATAAAGCAGATGACATAAAGAAAAACAGCAAAAAGCAGATTAAAGCAATCCTTGCAGTTGCGGTTTCCGTTGCTGTTCTTGCTGCTGCGGTTTTCTGCGTTGTTCATTTTTCCAAGGGTGAAAGTAATGCGCCCGAAACAACGGCTCCTCCTGTTGCTGAGGCTGCTAAGGTAACAGTTCCTGATTTCTGCAAGGCAGGCTACACGGAATCTGATATTAAGAATCAGGCTTCGTGGAATTCTCAGTTTAAAATTACCTTCCAAAGCGAGTATTCCAAGGATGTTGAAGAAGGTCTGATATTTGAGCAAAGCGTTAAAGCAGGAGATGAGGTTGAACAGGGAACAGGGATTGTTCTTACTATCAGCAAGGGAATTGAAACAGTAACGGTTCCCGATGTCGGCGGCAAATCAAAGGATGATGCCGTAAAAACTCTTGAGGATGAAGGCTTCAGGGTAAGCGTTGTAACTATATATAATGATGATAATGATACGCCGGATACCGTTCGCAGAAGAAATGGTATGGCTCCTGCAGCAGGCGAGGAAATCGCAAAAGGCGATGAGGTTGTTATTCAGGTTTACGGAGAAACGGTAACCGAACCAACAAGTGAAAATGAATAAATAAAAGTTTAAGCCGAAGAATGTGCTTTTATCATACACATTCTTCGGCTTTTTAATAATTCTCAGATTATGAGAGTTATTTACTGCCTTATGGGTGGATTTTTATGCTGTGTTTTTTTAGAATGATTTTAGAGGTTGATTTCAAATACATAAAAGAGGTGAAAATATGGAACAGAAAACAATAGGCAGATTTATTGCTTCCCTCAGAAAAGAAACAGGGATAACGCAAAAACAGCTTGCAGAAAGGCTCAATGTGTCCGATAAAACAATAAGCCATTGGGAAAGAGGGGAAAGTTCACCCGATTTAAGCATGGTTCCTTTGATTGCTGATATTTTTGATATAACCTGTGATGAGCTTATCAGAGGAGAAAGAAATGATAAAGCTTCTGTGAATGAACCGATAGAGCTGTCTGAGGAAGAAAAGCATTCCGCTTTAATCAGCAGACTTAATGAAAAATTCAAAAAGTTTCAGATTCAGTGCTATATGTGCAGTTTAATTGTTTTAATCGGTCTGATGTTTTGTGTGATAACCTGTGTTATAAGTAAAAATGGAGCACTAGGTCTTACCGTGTATGGAGTTTTCATAGTAGTTTCTATGTTAGGTCTTATGCTGGTTTATTCAATGTATGTTTTTTTGCTGAAATGTGAGCGCGGTATCAGTAGGAAAATTAAAGCAAAATATATAATTGCATCAGTTTATGCATCCGGTGGAATTTATTTGTATGAATTTGTATTGGTGTTTTTTGTTTTGGCAATGTTTTCTGCTATATTTAATATTGAAGATGATATATTTTATGTTTTTATCAAGGGTTGTATTTTTTTGTTCGTTTCAGGAACGCTCTTTGTGTTATTAAGATCTCTTAATCTGCATAAAAAGGAAAGACTTCGTAAAAAACATATTCTGATTGGTGTTATTTTGTCTTTGATTATACTTGCAGTTTCAATAGGTACAGCAGTTTTTCAGAATGAATATTATAACGGAAATATCGGCAATATAAATTCAGTAGAACTGCAGGATACTGATGAGGTTAGGAAAATTATGGACGAAGATCATAATGTGCTGTTTAACGATAAAAGTAACGATATGTATAGTATTTATGATGAAGAAGATAACGAAATTCAATATGAATGGAAAAATGAACTTGTAACTTACTGTTACGCTAGTTTTGATGATAACGATAATGCAATCTATTATATAGGTATTATGCCGAATAACAGCAATGTTGATTATAACAGTGTATTTTACTTTTTATATAGGGCAGGTTTTTTTGTTTATCCGTTGGTGATGTTGTTGTCCTTTGTAGTGCAAAATATATGCTTTGTAGCGGAAGAAAAAAAGCAGAAGAAAAATGAATAATTATATAAGAAAAGCAGTTGATTATTCAACTGCTTTTCTTAATGTTAATTCCATATAACCAACTGTAAATGGTAAATCGGGAATTATTTTGGTTCCTGTATGAACAAATCCAAGTGCTTCATACCATTTTTTGAGCCTTAAATTTTCTTCAATAATACTGATTTTGATTTTAATGCAATTATGCTCGTATGCATATGTTTTGCTGAAATCAATGATTTCCTTTCCTATCCCGTTATGGCGATATTCAGGAAGTACAGCAAGAGTATTAAGTTCTAATGCATTATCATTGTCTGTATGAACGGAAAAGAAACCTGCACAATCAGAATGATAGGAATATAAAAACATTTGATATCCGTTGCTGAATTGTTTTGCAAGCTTTTTAATTGGCATAAATGAAGTGTGATTTGGACAGTTTTCCTTAGTGAAATTAAATTCTTTTGCAACTGTTGCAAAACTTGTGCGGATAATGTCAATGCAAACAGGAAGCTTACTTATATCCTCAATTTTAGTTATCATCTTTATACCTTTCATAAAATCAATCGTAGGGGCGAGCATTGCTCGTCCGCTATATTTTAACTGTAGATGTTAATTTCCAACAGAATTTCTGAACATATCCGAGATTGCATTTGCAAGGGCTTTATTTTCAGGCAAATTAAGGTTATAATCCTTATCAAGAATTTCATCTGCTGCCTGTCTGCACAAAGCAAGCATTTCCGTATCAGCAAGCATATCTGCAATTTTTAAATCGGGTAATCCGTGCTGACGGTTGCCGAAAAAATCGCCGGGTCCTCTCTGCTTCAAATCCTCGTCTGCAATTTTAAATCCATCCGAATTGTTTTTCATAATTGCAAGCCTGTTCTGTGCGGTTTCGCTCTTGCTGTCTGAAACAAGAATACAATAGGATTGGGATGATCCTCTGCCAACCCGCCCCCTCAGCTGATGAAGCTGTGATAAACCAAAGCGTTCGGCATTTTCAATAACCATAACCGTTGCGTTCGGAACATCAACTCCAACCTCAATAACCGTTGTTGAAACAAGAATTTTAACATTGCCGTCGGAAAAAGAATTCATTATGTTTTCTTTATCCTTAGCCTTCATTTTTCCGTGAAGAAGCCCCATATTGTATCCCTTAAAGGCGGTTTCTGAAAGCATTTCGGCATACTGCGTTGCGGGTTTTAAGTCGCTTTCTCCCTCTTCAACAAGCGGACAGACAATATAAGCCTGTTCTCCTCTTGTAATAGCCTTTTTGATAAAATCATATATTCTTTTGTGGTATCTTGAATCAACAACATCCGTTCTTATTGTTTGTCTGCCTGCCGGCAGTTCATCAAGAATGGATATGTCAAGGTCGCCGTAAATCATTAGTGCAAGCGTTCTCGGAATAGGGGTAGCACTCATAACAAGCGTATGTACCTCGCTGCCCTTCATGGCAAGATTTGCTCTTTGATGAACACCGAAGCGGTGCTGTTCGTCTGTTATAACAATACCAAGATTTTTGAATTCAACATCATTCTGAATCAAAGCGTGTGTGCCGATAACAAGGTTTGTTTCTCCATTAATGAGCCTGCTTTTTATTTCCCGTTTTTCTTTTGCAGGTGTGCTTCCCGTCAGCAAATCAACCGTAATGCCCGTGTTTTCAAGCAGTTTGCTCATAGTTTCCATATGCTGAACCGCAAGGATTTCTGTTGGTGCCATAAGGGCGCCCTGAAACCCATTTTTGATTGCCGTATATAAAACGCCTGCGGCAACGGCAGTTTTACCGCTGCCTACATCGCCCTGAATCAATCGGTTCATTGCATATTTTCCATTCATATCGCTTACGCAGTCTGCAATGGCATTTTTTTGTGCATTGGTTGGCTCAAATGGTAAAAGAGCGAAAAATTCATCAGTATAATCTTTTTTTACAGTCAGCTTTGTTTCGGCTTTTTTTCTGCCTTTAAGCTTTAACAAGCCAAGCTGAAGAGTTAAAAGCTCTTCGAAAATAAGCCGGTATCTTGCCTTGTCAAGGTTGTCCTCATTTTCGGGGAAATGTATTTGCCTTATTGCAAAGTCAAGAGAAACCAGTTTGTATTGCAATCGGAATTCTGTGTTTAACGTTTCCTCAAAGGGCGGCAGTTCATCCAATGCTGTTTTCATAACCTTTGCTATTGCTTTTGAGCCGAGCTTTTCGGTTGCCGGGTAGATGGGATGAATGCCGATATTCTGCTCAGCCTTTTCAATACTTGGGGAGCTCATATTTGCAGAGGTTAAAGTCTTTTCAAGCTTTCCGTAAAGTATGTAATCATCGTATTGACGAAGCGATTTTGCAAGATATTTGTTGTTGAAAATGGTTACGTGTATTATCGTTTCGCCGTCTGTAAAATTGCATTTAAAAAGCGTCATTCCTTTTCTGATCATATGCTCTTTAACAGGAGTCATCAGGGTTGCTTTTATACAGGCGGTTTCTCCGTTTTCACAATCCTTAACCATCATTTTATCAGACCAGTCCTGATATTTTCTTGGATAAAAATGAACAAGTTCACGAACGCAAGAAATGCCGAGCTTATTGAAAAGCTCGGCTCTTTTTTCTCCAACACCTTTGATATATTTTATATCGCTGTCAAGGTTAATCATTTTTACTCCACTGAAATTATGAAATAGTAAATCGGCTGACCGCCGTTAACGATATTTATTTCAACTTCATCGCCGTATTTATCACGAAGCTTTGCTTCAACCTCTGAAGCCATTTCTTCTGTTGCTTCTTCGCCGTAAATGATAGTGATAAGGCTGTTTTGATTCTTTTTGAATATTTTATCTGCTGATTTAAAGGCAATATCTGCAATATCCTTGCCTGTGAATTTGATTTTGCCGTTGCAAAGCCCCATGATTTCGCCCTGCTCAATCGGATTGCCGTCAACCTCGCTGTCTCTTGCAGCAAAGGTAACCTGAGCTGTGGAAACATGTTCGGCAGCCTCCATCATATTCATCTGATTTGTATCTGCATCATCGAATTCATCAAACATAAGCATGGCTGAAATACCCTGCGGTATTGTTTTTGTCTGAAGAACTCTTACCTCTCTGCCCTCTGCAAGCGGAATAGCCTGCTCAGCAGCCATAATAATATTTTTGTTGTTCGGAAGAACAAAAACGGTTTTGGCAGGTGTTGCGTTTATTGCGTTAAGAATATCATCTGTTGAGGGATTCATAGTCTGTCCGCCGCTGACAACAATGTCTGCGCCGATGTCCTTGAAAAGCTCGGTAAGCCCATTGCCTGCACAAACTGCCACAAAACCGTAGTCGTTAGTAGGATCGGCAGGCGGAAGAACAGGCTCTTCGCCCTCCTTAACGCCTTCGTCGGCATTTCTGTGCTGATAGCGCATATTGTCTATCTTAATATTAATTAACTGACCGTATTTAAGCGCAGCCTGAATAACGTTGCCCGGCTGATTGGAATGAACATGTACCTTGATAATGTCGCTGTCATCAACTACAACAACGCAGTCACCGATGGATTCAAGAAAAGCGCGAAGCTTTAACGGATCCTTTTCCTTTGCATCGTTTGCTTTTTCAATAAGAAATTCTGAGCAGTATCCGAATTCAATATCATCGGATGCAGCGGCAACCGTGCTTTTGCTTGGTGCAGAAACAGGGGCTACCGCACTGCCTTCCAGTGCCTGAACGATTGCAGAATGGTCAAATACGCTTTCAAATCCTTCAAGAATAAGAACAAGTCCCTGACCGCCTGCATCAACTACGCCCGCCTTCTTTAAAACAGGAAGCTGTTCCGGAGTTTTTGCAAGTGCCTCTTTAGCGGCAGCAAGAGCAGTTTCCGCAATGTGCATAGGATTATTGTCTGCTTTAACAGCCTCGCCTGCAGCTTCGGAAGCCATACGGATAACGGTTAAAATTGTACCCTCGGTTGGCTTCATTACGGCCTTGTATGCTGCTTCAACACCTTCTGAAAAAGCCTTTGCAATTGCCTTTCCGTCTGCTTCATCAAGCCCTTTGAATGCTTTTGAAAAGCCTCTGAATATAAGCGAAAGAATAACACCGCTGTTTCCTCTTGCTCCTCTTAAAAGGGCAGAAGCACAGCGTGAGGAAGCTTCGCTTATTGTACAGTCATCAGCAAGAACAGCCATTTCTTTGGCAGCAGCGCCGATTGTCATGCTCATGTTTGTTCCTGTATCTCCGTCCGGTACAGGAAATATGTTCAATGCGTCAACAGCCTGTCGGCTGTTTGCAATATTGTTTGATGCGGATATTATTCCGTCTCGAAACATTTTACCAGTAATCATCAAGAATAATCTCCTTTAATTTATTGCGTCAACATAAACATTTACTGCAGATACTCTGAGATCTGTTGCAGATTCAACAGTGTATCTGACCTTGTTTTTGATACTATCTGCTATTGCTGAAATATTAACTCCGTATGAAACGGAAATATGAAGATCAACAACAAGAGCGCCGTTAACGCTTTTAACGTTAACACCCTGGCAGGAGTTATCACTGCCAACACGGTTTTTTATAATTGATTTTACACTTTGGAGCGGACCTGAATCAACCATTCCGGTAACTCCGAAGCAAGATTGTGCGGCCTTGCCTACAAGATTTCCAAAGTAGTTGCCTGTGATTTCAATGTATCCGTTAGGATTTTCAAATTTAACCATAAACGAACCTCCGTTCATAGATTGGTTTCAAATTATATTAGTATAGCTATTATATTATATTTTGCCTGATATAGCAAGCTATATAATTTACTCTGATTTAAAATACCAATTTTCAATGTTTTTAAAGCAATCCGTGCCTGTACCCTGCATATCTCCGTTCATTTCTTTGGAAAAGCAAATCATTCCCTGTCTGTAAAGAATCGGAATAAAAGGTATTTCTTCCGAAAAAGAAATTAAAAAGTTTCCAAGCTCTGTTTCGCCGTTTATATATTTATTGTATTCTTCAGCAGAAATACTTTTTTCGGGGTTTATTCCGAAATGAGCGCTTCCCTTTGATGAAAAGAAATGCTGAAGCGACATATCGGGAGTAACCTTGATTTCGCCTAAGTATAAGTCAAAATCCTCTTTTTGAATTCTCTTTTCGTAATTTTCATATGTGTCTGCAATGGAAAGATTTACATGAAAGCCTACTGCCTCAAGCTGCTGCTTGATTAGCTTTGCGCATGCAACGCGGTCTGAATTTGTTCCGTTAACAAGCAGTGATAGGGAAAAATCCAATAATCCGCTTTGTGTCATTGCCTGTTTAGCGGCGTTCGTGTCTGCCGCAGCCTGAAAGATTTCAGTTGATGAAAGTTCAAAGTCCGGATTAAATACAGATGAAGCTGTTTTTGCAAAGCCGGCATAAGCACTGTTTGCAAGCACATCTCTGTCAACAGCAGAGTTAATTGCCTTTCTTATATAGGAATTTGCACCAAGGCCTTTTTTGTTGTTTATGCCGATATAAACAAGATTGTTTATATTAATAAGCTTATAGTTTGAATCAATTCTTTTGGAGGAATCTCTGCTCAGATCTCGGAAGATAAGGCTTACACTGCCGATGTTAACGGCATTGTCTATAGAATCGGATGCAGGGATATTTTCAAGATGAATTGTTGTAAAATACGGAGAGAATCCGCTTTTATCGCTTGCTTTCAAAACAATACCTTCGTTTTCCTCTGCAAAATAATATCGTCCGCTGCCGATAGGATAATCGTTTGTTTCACTGCTTTCGCTGATGATAGGGAAGATAAGCAGGTTGTGCGCATAGCTGTTCGGATATTCAAGCTGAAAGTCAACTACTGTTGATGAAACTGCATAGCAGGAAGATATTCCGCTTAGGGAAGAACCCCAATAGCTTGATTTAACAGCGCTTCTGAAAGAGTAAGTAATATCGTCTGCTGTTAAGGAAGTTCCGTCAGAAAAGCTTAATCCGTTTGGAATCGTAACTCTTAAGGTTGTGGAATTCGGGTATTCGTATTTTTCGGCAATGCTGCAGCTTGCTTTATAGCTGTCATCAATACTGAATAAGCCTTCAAAAACAAGCTGCGAAATGATCTGGTTATTTTGAGCTTCGCATTCATAGGGATTCAGGCTGTCCGATTGCGTATAGCATAGTTTAAAGGAAGTATCGTCATTAGGAATTGTGCTTACACTTTTTTGCTGTACCTCCGGTTCGTTGCTTGGGGCATTTGAAGAGCAAGCTGTAAGAATGGAAGCTGCAAAGGCAACACATAAAAGGATTGTGATTGTTTTTTTCATAAGTTATCTCCTGAATGCTTCCGCACGGATTGCCCTGCCTGTTTTATTGTCTATTTCAAAGAAACAGCCTTCAATGGAGCAGGGGCCATCCTCGTTCCTGAAACGAACAGGTAGTCCTGTTTTCATTTTCTGAATGGCAATTTCCGTTGAAACGCCTAAAACGGAATGAAGGGGACCCGTCATTCCAAGGTCTGTAATGTATCCGGTTCCGTTCGGAAGAATCTGATTGTCAGAGGTCTGAACATGTGTGTGTGTTCCGAAAAGGGCGGAAACTCTGCCATCAACATAATATCCCATTCCGCGTTTTTCGCTTGTTGCTTCTGCGTGGAAATCTATTATAATGATTTTGCAGTCTTCCTTTTCAGCCTTTTCAATCATTTCATCAATAACCTCAAAAGGATTTCTTATTGGTTCAAGGTAAGCAGCACCCTGCAGATTGATAACAGCAACACGGATGTAGCCCTTGTCTATGATTGCCATTCCTCGTCCCGGGGCAGAAGGATGATAGTTTGCAGGGCGTATGATGTATTCATTTTCATCAAGAAAAGGATAAATTTCTATTCGTCTTAAGCTGTGATTGCCAAGCGTTATAACATCTGCTCCGCAGGCAAAAATGTAATTTGCATTTTGCGGAAGAATGCCGTTTCCGATTGCTGAATTTTCTCCGTTAACAATTGTAAGATCTGCTGAAAATTCTTTTTTTAGCTGTGGAAGCTGCTGCATTAAATAATCGCAGCCCTGCTTTGAAACAACATCTCCGATAGTAAGTATTCTCAATTTTACACCAATTTCTATATTTAAAATTCAATCTATTATACAATAATAAAACCTTAAAAACAATATTTTAGAAATTGTTTAGCGAAAATTAACATTAAATTAAAAATTTACTTGACAAATTAAAATTATCGGTTATAATAGTAAACGCATTAAAAATTGTATATAGAGGTATAGTGTAACGGTAACACTCCGGACTCTGACTCCGTCATTTAAGGTTCGAATCCTTATACCTCTGCCAAAGTTGGACAGTTCATTATGAACTGTCCATTTTCTTTCGCCTTTTGGCACAATTTTGCACCTTTTCAGGTGCTTTTTTAGTTTGTTCTTATTTAAAATGAGACACTTGTGTGACACTAATGTGCCACTAAATCGTAATTCCAATTGCACAAAATAGCCAAACCTTGCCAATAAAAATGCAGACACTTAACAGACAGTGTATTAATCAGAGAGGATATATTGTTGCGTTTTTTTTAATGATAATTTATAATATTAAATATGTTTGATTTTAGGAGTTTTTAATATGTCGACATTAAATAATAATAATATAGATGGTATGTCAGTTGGCATATTATCAACATATGTTAATTCTGCTGCTTTACTTGAAGGAGACTTAAATTATCATGATAAAGGGATACTTTGGGATGGAGAAATAAAAGTATTCAGTGATGCCAAAATTCATTCTAAAGAAACATTTATTGATAGAATTCCCGTTCAGGTTAAAGGACATGAAGTGAGTAGATATCAAGGAAAATGTACTCATTTGATACCTGTTATCGATTTGAAAAAGTATAAGGCTGATGGAGGGATTCTGTATTTTATAACTATGATAAAAAGCATTAAAAATTATAGATGTTTTTACAAGATATTATTACCATCAAATATTGAGAATTATATTAAAAATAGCAATGGAAAAGCAACGGTTCGAGTTCAATTTAAAGAATTGCGAATAGAGGATCCATGTCATATTGAGTCCATATGTAACTTCTTTATAAATGAGAAAAGAAAGCAAATTGGTAAAAATATACTTGATATTGATTCGTTAAAGGAGAGAAATGTAACATCTTTAACTATAGATGGCTTTTCTGATAGCGAAATTCCTAATTTTATTGATGATGAAAAATTTGTTTATGTAGCAATAGATGGTGAAATTCATCCAATTTCATTTTTTGAAGAATTTAGTGTGAGTACAAAAATTCAAAAAGCAGTTTCTATAAATAATGATGTATATTTCGAATCTTATATCAGTGAGAGATTATCTGATGGTTCTAGTATACTTAGTTTTGGTAAATCCATTAGTATGATTAGAAAAGCTAACGGAAAGCAAGCAACTATTAAGTTTAATGGTGACGATATAAC
>JAIDJS010000014.1 GCA_029052085.1 Eubacterium sp. | reverse complement strand
TTAATGATATTAAGTGCCGATGAGAAAAACTTTTTATACGCTCCGCAGAAATTTGTATCAAGCCTGCTTCGCTTACATCCCCCTCCTCTGCACAAAGCAAAATACGCACATTGTTTACATTCATCATGTACAGTAAAGCTTTCTTTTATAAAGCCCTTTGCCTTTTTGCCGGCATTCATTTCGGAAAATGATTTGTCATTTATATTTCCAAGCTCCCATTCATCAGTGCAGTAAAAATCGCAGGGATACACTGTTCCATCGCCTTCCACAACAAACTGTGTTGAACAAAAGCCGTTCATACCGCACTGCTCTGCATTTTTGCCTCGTAAAAGAAGCAGATAATTGTCAAACGAGCGAACAGAAACATTTTTACCGAGCATATTATCGTTGTAATACAATCTGAAGGCTTTTTCGAGAAAAAGCAGATAATCATCATCATTCATATACAAATCATCATCCACTGCTTCATTAAATGGTCTTAGACAATTAATATACTGAAAATTATAAATATTATTTTTTTTCATAAACTTATAATTATCGCGAACAGAATGCGCAAGCTGCTTTGTAACTACAGACAAAATGTTAAACTGTACGTTATACTTTTTGAGCATTTTAATTCCGCTTAATACATCATTGAAGGAAGAAGAACCATCCGGATAAACACGATATTCATTCTGCTTTTCATTACCATCAAGCGAAACACCGATAAGAAATTGATTCTCTTTAAAGAATCTGCACCATTCTTCATTTATCAGCGTTGCATTTGTCTGAAGACAATATGTAATCTTTGAATTATAACGGTTATGCTTTCTCATAAGATTTACGAACGATTGATAAAAATCAAGCTTTGAAAGCATAGGTTCGCCGCCCTGAAAAGTAAATATGATTTCAGTTCCTTTCGTATATTCAACTGCTGACTTAATAATATTTTCAGCAGTATCAATGCTCATAAAGCCCTTTGAATATGCCCCTCTTTCCGAGGAAAGCGAGGCATAAAAGCAATATTTGCATTTCAGATTACAGGCAGAGGAGGATGGCTTTATCATTACAGAAATCGGCATTATTTCACCTCAATTTCAAATTATAAAATAATCAGTATGACCGCAAAAGCTGACATCAGTCATTTGCGCAAGTTCATGTTTTCTTATATTATTTCATCAATATAAATAACCTTTGTTCCTGTTGAAGTTAGCGCCTGTATATACTCCTTATTAACAGGAATGATTGTTATGCAAACCGTTCCGACCCTGCAATATGAATATAATCCGACATTATCCTTTACATACAGCTGCTTTGGATACGGGGTTTCATCAATTGAAAAAAAGCTGCGCTCATCATATCCGTAATCATATAATGCACTGTAAAGCTTTGTAACACGCTCATCCTTAAAATCAGGTAAAAAATTTTTTATAAAATAATAACAGTTTTCTTTAAAATTGTTATAACCATATTC
>JAIDJS010000139.1 GCA_029052085.1 Eubacterium sp. | reverse complement strand
CCTATATGCTTTATAATTTAGGATATATAAGTGAAAAATTTGTTTTTATAACACCATTTTACAAAAATCTTGACTACGCTATTTATTCATGGCTTCCTTTCAGTATAAACACAAACACATTTGATGACAGGGCAAGCGGCTTTTATTCAAACCCCAATCTGCTTTGCACATCAATGCTTGTTGCGTATCCGATTTCAATTTATTTATTCCTGAACGGCAAAAACAAAAAAGAAAAGCTGTTTTATTTTGCAGCAAATCTGCTTATCAGTGCAGGAATAAGCTCCACACTGACAAGAGCAGGCTGTGTTATTGCGTTGCTTGGCTGGGTATTTATGTTTATCGTGCTGGCAAAACGGCACGCTAAAGAGCTTTTAACTATTTTTATTCCGACCGTTGCAGTCATTGTTCCTTCTATTTTAACAAGATACGGATTAATCTTTTCAAGCAAATCCGTTGCTTCAGACACTGCGGCAAAAACAAATAATATAGTAAGCAACTACATAGCAAATTACACAAGCACAGAAAACTTCATAACGGCAAAAAGATCAACCGTTGCTCATCTTGAAATCTGGCAAAGTGTTTGGGATTATATTTCAAGTCATTTTAATGTTTTCATCGGAGGACTCGGTTTCGGATGCGAAAGCACGGGCGCTTTTCTTTATGAAACATATAATTTAAATAAGCCGCATGCCCATAACTTTGTTTTTGAAATCTGGGCTGAGCTTGGAATAATAGGCATACTGCTTTTATTTGCAATTATTCTTTGCACATTCGGCAAGCTTATTGAAATCAATGCAAACAACGGAAAGAAATTCGACTTGGTTTTTTGTGTATTTACAAGCCTGATGCTGTTTCTTCTTTTCGGACTCAGTGATTACGTTTTCAATTCACCGAAGCAAATTATATTATTTATGATTATACTCGGACTTACACAGGCAATAAGCCAATGCTATGAAAAAACGCTGATTAAATCAACAGATGATTTCGTTAAGGCAACATCAAAAACATTTAAAGAGATAACAAAACTAAAAAAATAAAGGATTAGGAGATAAAAATGGCAGAGGAAACAAAAATCAAATCTTCCCTTTTTGGATATTCAAAAAAGGCTGTTGAAGAAGCATTAGAGAAAATCAATACCGAAAACAGCAATAAAATTGCCGAGTTGGAAGCAAAGCTTTTGCAGGAGCAGAAAAAAAACGCAATGCTTCAGATGGAAATTAAAATGCTTCAGGCCTGCAATAATGATCTTGAAGAAAAATTCAGCAAAACCGAAGGCAGCATTGAAGCAATGCGTGCTGAAAATGAAGATCTTAAAGCGGCAGTTCAAGAACAGACAAGCAGAGTTGATGAGGCTCTCAGTGAGCTTGAAAAGGCACAATCTATAATCAGTGAAAAGGAAATTGTTATCAATTCAATCAGAAATGAAAAAGATAAGCTTGATTCCGATTATACAGGAATTCTTAACACCTTTAATAATCTTAAGGCAGATATAACCAGAAGCAGAATTATTATTGATGAGAAGGACAAGCAGATTGAAATGCTGAATTCAAAGCTTGGCAAATATCAGATCAGACACAATGAGATTATGAAAAAATCCGATGAAATTTCACGCAATATAATTCATTCCGGCGGTGAATTTGACAAGAAGATTTCCGAATTAAGAGAATGTACAAATCAGATGAAGCTACTTATTGCCGAAGCGGAATACACATTCAATGAAACATCAATGAACGTTTCAAGCTTTATCAGCATTGCTTCAAACGAAGCTTCTGCTTCCGCCAAGGAAGAAGAAAAGCCAAAGAACACATCAACCGAAATACATATTTCCTGACATCAACATATGAAAAAGACTTGTTCAAACGAACAAGTCTTTTATTTTACCGTTTTATTGACCCTTTGCAAACGAACGAACACGGAACTTTGCACCGCAGCTTTCGCAGATTGTTCGTGAAGCTTCAATATCTTCCTTTGGAATAACATCTACAACGGTCATACGAACATCATTACAGTATTTAACACATTCTTTTGTAAAATCAAGCATTGCATCAAAAGCAATTCCCGGATAGATATTTCTGGTTATCTTATCATACTTTTCGGATGTAGTATCATTAAGAGAAACAGAAATACTGTCCAGCACGGAGCATAGCTCTCTTGCAGTCGGCTTTTCGTTAATCAAATCCGAAAGTCCGTTTGTATTTAATCTGATTTTTATATCCGGATGGGTTTCCCTCATATATTTTGCTGTTGAAAGAAGATTGTCATACGCATTTGTCGGTTCGCCGTAGCCGCAGAAAACAACCTCTTCAACACCGCTGAAATCAAATGCATCAATTGCAGATTTAATCTCATCAAGTGTTGGCTCCGTATCAAACCAAAGCCGTTCTGCATCACCCACTGCTTCCCCCTGTGAACGGATACAGAAAGCACAGCGGCACGGACACTTATTTGTTATATTAAGATAAACGCCTTCTCCGAGTCTGTAAACAATATCTGTTTTCATATGATATTACTCCTTTTTCTGATTGGTAATTGAGATGTAACCTTCTTTTTGAAGCCTATTTTATCAAGAGCAGCAGCAAGAATAAGAAAAACCGCAAGACTTCCGCCCGGCTGAAGCCAGCCGCCTGTAAAAGCAGAAACCAAGGCAAACTCCTGACCGAACATTATATATTCTGCAATAAGATAACCGAAGATTGTTACAAGTGTTGTAGGAACAAGCATAAGGCATATCTGCCAGTTCAGTATTTTATCATCTTTTTTCTTCTTTTTCAAGTAAATACGCATCAGTAAAAACGGAAGTGCATTAAGCGCTTTAATAACCGCTGTAGCAGGTGCATAGACTGCAAAGCCGGTTGCAAGATCCGCAGCTGCGGCACCGACTGATGCAGCAAATACTGCACAGGGACCCGGCAATATACACGAAGCAAGATAAATCATTGAATCTCCGAAATGAGCATATCCGTTTCCTACAGGAATTTGAATTACCGCCGTTCCGACAGTTACCAGAGCAGTAAACAGCGCCGTTGTCGTTAATAGCAGTATTTTATTCTTTTTCATTATTATCACAACCTAATCTGTACAAATATTTTTCAAAATCAATACCATCATTTCGGTTCTGAACATCTGAATTTGCAATCACAAGCGAAATAAATTCTGTTGCTGTTTTAACAGCACTGAAAACATCACTTCCCGAAAGCACCTTTCCCATAACGATTGAAGCCAGCATATCTCCTGTTCCGGAATAGCTGACACCCTCAGAATAATCAGAATAAAATTCCTTGCAGTTATTCTTCTCAAAAACGGCATTTCCGATTTTATTATTCTTCTTTATTCCGGTTACAACAACAGATTTAACGCCGTTTGAAAGCAGAATTTCAGCGCCTTTTTGAATATCCCTTTCCCCTGTTAACAGATAAAGCTCGGTAGCATTCGGCGTTATAATATCAGCGGACAAAGCAAGAGCCTTAATCTTTTCACAAAGAGAATCCGTAAATCCATCATATCTTTGTCCATCATCGCCCATAACGGGATCGACAAGAAGAAGCGCATCTGCGTTTTTTGCAAAATCAGCCGCTGCCTCAACCTGCTTTTCCGCAGAAAAATACCCAGTCAGGATTCCATCAAACCTAAAACCAAGCTTATTCCATTCATTAAAAAACAATGGCATATATTCAGTTAAATCAACCTTTTCATAGCTGCTGTAGCCCGTCTGAGCGGAAAGAACAGCCGTCGGCATCGGATGTGCCTCTATTCCCAAAACAGAAATAATCGGAATACCCACTCCAAGGGAGCATTTGCCGAAGCCTGATAAATCATTTATTAATACGCATTTTTTCATATGATTCAATTCCTTGTTGATTAATTGACAATGTTATTATATAATACTATCGGCACTAATTATATACGCAATTTCAGCTATTTTTTAAGGTACAGTTTATGAGCAAATATGATGAATTATATAATAGAATAAGAAAAGAAATCGTTTCCGGACAATTGCTGCCCGGAGCAAAGCTACCTTCTATAAGAAAGGCAGCAATGATTTACGGAGTCAGCCGAACAACCGTTCAGAATGCTTACTTTGCCCTTGCGGCAGACGGATTTATTATCAGCGAACCGCAAAGCGGATACTACATCGCCTACAGAAAAGCAAAGGAAGCAGACAAAATCACGCAGACGGGCAAAAGCAATATTATATACGATTTAAAAAGCGGCAGTGCAGATAAAAACAGCTTTGAATTCAGCCTTTGGCGAAAATATATGAAAAACGCTTTAAGGCAGGACGAAAAGCTTTTAAGCTACGGCGAAGCACAGGGCGAATACGAGCTTAGGGATGTTCTTTCCGATTATATCAGGGAGAAGCGAAATGTTATATCCTCGCCTGACAGAATCGTTATCGGCGCAGGGCACCAGAGTCTGCTTGCAATTCTATGTTCCCTTATAAATCCTAAGGATACGGTTTCTTTCCCGGACAAAAGCTTTGTTCAGGGAGCAAACCTTTTTAAAGATTACGGCTTTGATGTCAAATACAGATTCAAGGATGCCGGAATCATTTATGTTTCGCCGTCACATATGAACGAAACAGGAGATATTATGCCCAATAAGCGAAGAATTGAGCTTGTTGAGCATTCATCTGAAATGAACAGCCTGATCATAGAGGACGATTACGAAAGTGATTTCCAGTACAACAGCACGCCGACGCCATCACTTCACGCTCTTGCAGGAGGAGAAAATGTTGTTTACATAAGCTCCTTTTCAAACTTACTTTTACCATCTATAAGAATAAGCTTTATGGTGCTTACTGAAGAACTTGCCGATAAATACAAAAAACAGATATACCGATATAATCAAACGGCAGGAAAAACAGAGCAGATTGCCCTTTCACAATATATAAGAGATGGACATCTCAAAGCACAGATACGAAAAACAAGAAGATTTTATACAACAAAAACGAAAGCCTTCGCCGAACTGCTTTCAGAAGAATTTAAAAATGCAGAAATAGAAATAAGCGAAAATGCACTAAAAATCATTATGCGCATTCCATTCTGCAAAACAACGGATATATTTGAAGAAAACGGTATATCGGTTCTGATTGAAAGCTATGAAAACGGAATACTGAAAATCGTTTTGAATACAAGTGCGATTCAGCAAAATATGTTCCATTCAGCTATAAAAGCTTTAAAAAAAGCAATATTTTAAAAAAAAATTCGCTTTGACAGTACATATTTTTGGACCATGCCTCTTGAGGCTATTGCAAATGAAATTCCTTTTGATAAAATAATATTGTAATCAATAAACAGAAATTCAAGGAGGAATTCAAAATGAAAAAATTTTTCAGCAACGCAATAATCTCAATTGCAGCCATAATCGTCGGATACGGGGCAATGACACTTCCGTTTCATCTTTTCAGCAACTTAACCGGCATACAAATGAGAATCATATTTATTGCAGAAATATTAATTTATTTTGCTGTCTTTTCTGCTTTTTTTCTTATCAAAGAAAACAAAGAAAACCGCAGAAAAAAAGAACAAAGCTTTCAAAAAAGACATAACGAACGAATGAGCAAAAGAAACAAAGCTGTAAAAGGAATACGAATAAACAATTATGATTTGGCAGCATAAAAAACAGCAGACACCTCAGAATATCTGAGGTGTTTTTCATTTGATATAATATTTACTTTACAGACAGCTTGTAATATAATTTATTTTGCATAGACGGAGGTTGCTATATGAAATATTCTAAACCTATTTTAAATAATAACGTGAAAATAACAGATAAATTCTGGAAAGATAAGGCTGAAATTGTAAGAACAGAGGTTATACCTTATCAATGGAAAGCTCTTAACGATAAAATAGAAAATGCAGAGCCAAGCTATTCAATCAGAAATCTGCGCCTTGCAGCAGAATGTATTGAGCAAAGAAAAAAAGGAATTGCAACACCGATTTTTCCAACAAATGAATGGTATTATAAACCAGGAAAAAAAGATGAAAGCTCATTTTACGGCTGGATTTTTCAGGATTCGGATTTATACAAATGGATTGAAGCCGTTGCCTATTCTCTTCAGAATACTGCGGACAGTAAGCTTGAAGCATTGGCGGACAAAGCCATAGAACTTATCTGCAATGCGCAAGCCGAAAACGGATATATAAATTCTTTCTACACAATAAACAATCCCGAAAAAGCCTTTACAAACTTAAGAGATCATCATGAGCTTTACTGCTTTGGACACCTTGCCGAAGCTGCTGTTGCTTATTATAATACAACAGGCAAAAACAGGATTTTGAACACTGCCTGCCGATTCGCTGATTTGCTTTGCACGGAATTCGGAGAAAACGGCAAAGCAGGCTACGGCGGACATGAAATAGCAGAAATGGCACTTGTAAAACTATACGAAGCAACAGGAATTGAAAAATATTTAAATCTTGCAAAACTTTTTATAGACAGAAGAGGAACAAAACCCTATTACTTTGACATTGAACATAACATAAACAGCGAAATCAAACTGAATTATTTTTACAATCAGGCACATCTTCCCGTAAGAGAGCAAAAAGAAGCGGCAGGGCACGCTGTAAGAGCCGTTTATCTTTACAGCGGAATGGCAGATGTTGCAAGATATACAAACGATGAGGAGCTTTTCAATAGCTGCAAAACGCTTTTTAATGATATTACCGAAAAGAAAATGTATATTACCGGAGGAATCGGCTCAACCAAAGACGGTGAAGCCTTTACATTTGCTTATGATCTGCCGAATGACCTTGCGTATGCTGAAACCTGCGCTTCAATAGGGCTTGTTTTCTTTGCAAGAAGAATGCTTCAGGCTGATTTTGATTCCAAATATGCAGACATAATGGACCGCTGCCTGTATAACATCATAGTTTCGGGAATGGCTGAGGACGGGAATTCGTTT
>JAIDJS010000138.1 GCA_029052085.1 Eubacterium sp. | reverse complement strand
AACATATACCTGTTGATTTTTATGCTCTGAACGGTAAGCGTTTTGCAAAGGCTAAATTTGAAGCAGAAAAAATTTCTGATAATATTTACAGATTGTCTTTGAATATCACGAATCCGGGCTATAACCGATGCCTTCCGAGAGGAACATATACAATAGCCGTATGTCAGGGTGATAATGAAATTGCCCATTGTATGACTTCCCCATCAATTGTTGATAAAATGAATGATTATTCAAGAGCCTTTCCGTATGCCAACCAATCCAAAGTTTATAATGTTGTATTCTATGTCGGAACTACAAATGATTATTCCCTTCCGTTTTATATGTACGTTATGGCATCTGCTGCCGAAAAGAATATATATGCAAATAAGTTGAGTTATCCTATTGCTGAAAGAGCTGTAAGCAATGGTTCCCTGTTAAATAGAATTGTTGGCAGAGTAAAGAAGCTGTTTGGAAAAAACACCAGAAGATTTATTATAAAAAATCTGTACAGACTTTTGTATAACATTCATTCTCATAAAAAACAGGTTATTCTTTTTATGAGCGAGCAAAATAAGTGTATTTCATCTAATCAGAAGGCTGTTTATGATAGAATGACGGAACGTGGTCTGGACAGGCAGTTTAAGATTATCTTTTCATTCAGGTCCTCTGTTGCCGAAAGACAGGGAATTTTAAGCTGGATTAAATTTATCAACAAGCTTTCAAAAAGTACAATGATTATTCTTGATGATCATGTTCCTGCTTTTGATTGGCTTGTTCTTAAGAAAAAAACGGCAGTTATTCAGCTTTGGCATGCCGGCGCCGGTTTCAAATCCTCCGGCTACAGCCGCTGGGGTAATATCGGGTGTCCGAGTCCCTATTCCTGCCATAGACAATATAAGTACGGAATTGCCGGGTCTGAAAAAATCGCTCATTTCTTCTCAGAGGTTTGGGGAATCAATAAAGAACAGGTATTGCCGACAGGTATGCCCAGAATTGATGAATTTCTTGATAAAGAGTACAGAAAAGAGAAAACGGCTTTACTTTATAAAGAATTTCCAATCTGTAAAAATAAAAAGGTTATTTTATTTGCTCCGACATACAGAGGAAAAAATAAGAAACAAGCCTATTATCCCTACAATATTATTGATTTTGATAAGCTTTATGACATCTGCGGAGATGAATATGTTGTTTTATTTAAGGTTCATCCCTGGATTTCAGAGCCTGTTCCTATTGAAGAAAAGCACGCGGATAAGTTTCTTGATGTTGCCGGATATCCTAATATCAATGATTTGTTTTATATAACGGATTTGCTTATAACAGATTATTCTTCATCAATTTTTGAATATTCACTGATGAATAAGCCAATGCTCTTTTTTGCATATGATGAAATTCAGTATTCTTTCTCAAGAGGCTTTCACAGAGATTATAAGCATTCTGCCCCGGGAAAAATTGTTTATACATTTGATGAGCTGGTTCATGCAATCACGGAAAAAGATTTTGAATTTGAAAAAGTTAAGCAATATGTTGAATTTCATTTTGACTATGTGGATTCAAATTCAAGCGATCGAGTAATAGACTGGCTTATTCTCGGAAATATGCCTGAATATCTTCAAAAGAGAATTAATGATAAAAATGCTGAGGTTCAGCGAACAGCAAATCTTACATTTGAACAACAATAAAATCATAAACAGGAGAAACTTATAATGAACAGCGAACAAAAGTTTTTTACATTTATTATAAATATTATAGATAAAAGC
>JAIDJS010000137.1 GCA_029052085.1 Eubacterium sp. | reverse complement strand
AGATGTGTATGAGAGAATAATATAATAGGGAGGGAAAAGAATATGAAACCTTTTTTTAATATTCTGGCAGTTATCCAATCTATCGGAATTATAGCGGGTATTGTTACCAGTATAATCATTTCACAAAATTCAATGTTTGATGTACTCAGTTTGTGGACAGCCAATATAATATCAACCCTTTTATCAATTCTTATATTTGTATTATCAAAGAATTCGTTTTCAAAAATTGCTGTTATAAATAATGCTGCCATCATTATGTCGGTTATAGCTAATTTTATTCATGGCTCTATGCGCAATTATGGTTATGTAATTAGTTTTTTTAATATGCCTGATTGGTTCTATTCTATTGTTCTCACAATCTGTTTGATCGCTAATTCAGTACTGATTGTCTTTTATGCAAGAAAACAAAGAAGCAAAAAAGTTTCAAGTTAACTTATTTAACAACAGCATCCTTATTAAAAGGATGCTGTTGTTTTTTGTTTATTCATTTATTATTCTGAACAGTTCTTTGATTCTTTCAAGGTTGCCGTTTAAATAGAGAAAGCCGAAAAGGGCTTCAACACCTGTTGCGGTATGATACTCCGCATCCGTTGCGCTCTTCGGGGAATGGCCAACCTTTGCATTTCTGCCTCTTTTAAACTGAGCCATTTCTTCTTCCGTTAAACAATCCTTAATCTTATTGAACGCTTCTGTCTGTGCCTTTGCAGACACAAATTTCACACTTTCACGATGCAGATCATTAACAGGCCTGTTTGCATCGCAGACAAGCGTTTCACGAACAAGCATTTCATAAACGCAATCGCCGACAAAAGCAAGATTAAGCGGACTTAACTGCTTTGGCTGAATTTCTTTATCTGTAAATCTCATAAAGCATTACGGCACATATTCAAATTCAATATCATAAATTGAAACCGTGTCGCCCTCCTGTATTCCCTGTTCACGCAGTGCATCAAAAACGCCGCTTTTTTCAAGCACACGCTGCATATACTGCAGGCTTTCATAATCTTCAACATCAATTCCGCGGAGTACCCTTGGAAACCAGCCTGCTTCAACAACAAACATACCTTCTTCAGGCTGCGTAATTTTAAAGCCGTCATCCTTTCTGATAAGGCTTTCAACCGGGATTTCCTCTGCCTCATATTCCTTAATCGGCGGAAGCGTCTGAAGCTTATTCCAAACGGAATTCATAAGCTCCTTTGTACCCTCCAGAATCGGAGCGCAGATAGAGTAATACTCATAGCCCTGTGCCTCTACCCAGCTTTTGAATTCTTCAATCTGTTCCGGCTCTGCCATATCAATTTTATTTCCGGCAACAATCTGCGGTCTGTCTGCCAGCTCAGGATTGAATTTAACAAGCTCTTCATTGATACGGGCAAAATCCTCCTTCGGATCTCTGCCCTCATGACCGCTTACATCAACAATATGAACAAGAAGACGGCAGCGCTCAACATGCTTTAAAAATTCATGACCCAAGCCGATACCCTCGCTTGCACCCTCGATTAACCCCGGGATATCTGCAATAACAAAGGAATTACCCTCGCCCATATAAACAACACCAAGGTTCGGAACAAGCGTTGTAAAATGATAATCCCCGATTTTGGGCTTCGCTTCCGAAACTACGGAAATCAGACTTGATTTTCCGACAGACGGATAACCTAAAAGCCCTACATCGGCAAGAAGCTTCAGTTCAAGGCTGACCTCCCATTCCTCGCCGGGGATACCCGGTTTGGAAAACCTCGGAACCTGCCTTGTAGGGGTTGCAAAATGCTGATTTCCCCAGCCGCCTTTACCGCCGTGGGCAGCAATAAAACGCTCTGTTTTGCTCATATCAGCCATAACAGCACCGCTGTTTGCTTCTTTTATAACGGTTCCTCTCGGAACACGGATTTCAAGGCTTTCGCCGTTCTTTCCATGGCGCTTTCCGCCCTCACCCGGCAAACCGTTTTTAGCTGCATATTTGCGTTTATATCTGAAATCTGCAAGCGTAGCAAGATTATCATCAACAACAAAAACAACATCGCCGCCTTTGCCGCCGTCTCCGCCGTCAGGACCGCCTGCTGCAACATATTTTTCGCGATGAAAGGCAACTGCACCTGCACCGCCGTCGCCCGCCTTAATTTTTATTTTAGCTATATCTACAAACATTTTCTTTATTCCTTACTTTAATAACGGTAAAACCGCCTTTGTTATAACTTCGTATGCTTTTGCGTTTGCATGAAGACCGTCATATGTATATTCTGCTTTAAACAAGCCGTTTTCATCTGCAAGCTTATCCGTTAAATCCAGAAATGTGATTTTCTGCTTTTCGGCAACAGCCTTTATCTTTTCATTAATCAGCGATATCGCTTTGTTATTTCGTCTTCCCTGTTTATTTACTTTGGGATTAACAGGATAAACACTTTCAAGAATAATATTTATATTTTTGCATCTTTTTTGGGACTGTTCAATGATCTTTTCAACATGTTCAGCAGTAAAATCAGCATCCGCACCAATACCTAAATCATTCGTGCCTATAAGCAAAACCAGATTTTTCGGCTTTATATTCAGAATGGTTTTTTCAAGGCGTTCAAGCAGTCTGTCGCTCGTATCTCCGCTGATGCCTCTGTTATAAACAGGAATGCCTGTTTCTGCTGTATATGCTGCAAAAAGCTCTGTATGTGTAAAACCCTCTGTTATGGAATCTCCTGCTAAAACAGTTGCTCCCTTTTCGCAATAATTCTTATTAAGCAGTTCAAAACTTTCCGCTCTTGAACGCTTGTAAGCATCATATTCCGTTCTTTTTCTGATTTTTTTCCAGTTCATCTTCTCACACCTTTGTTAAATAATAACAAATATAGAATGAATTATCAATATTATCATTCATATATTTTGGGATTATTCGTTCTGCCAAAAATATAGTCTGTTGAAACGTTGTAATAATCGGCAAGGACAAGCAAATGTTCAATCGGAATATTCTGATAACCTCTTTCATAACGGGAATAAACCGTTTGCTTTATTCCAAGAATTTCTGCAACATCGGTTTGCTTCATATCCTTATCTTCTCTTAAATCACGAAGTCTTTGAAAATACAAAATACTTCTCCTTTTCTACCGTTTTGGATATGGACTGCTTTCATCTGTAAGCATAGCAATATAATCAATTGATACATTGTAATATTCAGCAAACAGTTTAACTGTATCCAAGGGAGGTATCCTTTCGCCTTTTTCATATCTGATATATGAATTTTTTGATATAAAAGCAATATTGGCACACTGCCCCTGTGTTAAATCATTATCTTCTCTTAAATTTCTTAATCTTGTTTCCATATTAATCACCAACACTATTTTATACAAATGCTCCGTTTGGGGTTGACAAAATGCTCTATATGGAGTATTATTATTAAAAAATATAACTCCGTTGCTGCGACACATAAAATTTTTTCCTTTACAAACAATAATTTATATGCTATAATTCTATCGCTGTAAACGATTTACTCAGTTACGGGGGTAAGCCTATCAGGCATTCACCTGTCCCGTTTCTTAGTTTTTCGCGGTTCGGCAAAATATATTAAATGAGGTGAAAAATATGACACAGGCAGAAAAGCAGGCTATCATCGCTGATTACGCAACTCACGAGGGCGACACAGGATCCCCTTAAGTTCAGATTGCCGTTCTTACAACAAGAATTAACGAGCTTACAGCTCATCTTAAGATTCATAAGAAAGACAATCATTCACGCAGAGGTCTTCTTAAAATGGTAGGTCACAGAAGAAATCTTCTTGCTTACCTTTACAAGAGCGATATTGAAAGATACCGTGCACTTATCGCAAAGCTTGGTATCCGTGATACTCTTGACAGATAATGCGAACAAGGCAGACGATAGGAAGCTATCGTCTGCTTTTCATCATTAAAGCAATCTGAAGGAGGATGAATATAGTAGTAAATTGAGCATATAAGGCAAATTTGTGTGCTGAATTTATTACTATTGCACCTCCTTTTGATATAAAAATTTATTTTAAAGAGAGGTAAAACTATGTTTTTCAAAAATTTTAAAACATGGGAAACTGAATTTGCAGGACGCAAATTCGTTCTTGAAACAGGCAAAATGGCAGGGCTTGCAAACGCTGCTTTCCTTGCACGCTACGGCGAAACAGAGGTGCTTTGCACCGTAACAGCTTCCGCAAAGCCAAGAGAGGGCGTTGATTTCTTCCCGCTTTCCGTTGATTATGAAGAGAAAATGTATTCCGTGGGCAGAATCCCGGGCTCATTCCTCCGCCGTGAGGGCAGAGCAGGCGAAAAGGCAATCCTTACAAGCCGCTGCATAGACAGACCGATCCGTCCGCTTTTCCCAAAGGATTTAAGAAATGATTGCTCAGTTGTTGCAACCGTTATGTCTGTTGACCCCGATTGCTCCCCTGAAGTAACAGCAGCTGTCGGTGTTTCAGCTGCAATTGCTGTTTCCGATATTCCATGGGACGGCCCTATTTCATCTGTTAACGTTGGTCTTGTTGATGGCGAAATCGTTCTCAACCCAACACTTGAGCAGAGAGAGAAAACCGATTTAACACTTACCGTTGCTTCAACGGCAGACCTTGTTGCCATGATTGAAGCAGGCGGTAACGAAATTCCTGATGATCTTATGTTTGACTGCATTATGGCAGGTCATGAAGAAAACAAGAAAATGGTTAAATTCATTCAGGGCATTGTTGATGAAATCGGCAAACCTAAGTTTGAATATGAATCATCAGATCCCGATCCTGCTATTATGGAAGAAATTGAAGCATTCTGCATTGAGGATGTTAAAAAGGCTCTTGATACAGACGACAAGCTTGTTCGTGACGAAGCTCTTCTTCCGATTTATGCGGCAGTTCACGAAAAATTTGATGAAAGATTTGAAGGCAATGAGGCTAAGCTTGACGAGATTATGTATCTTGTTCAGAAGCACGTTGTTCGTGCTTGGCTCAAGGATGAGCATAAACGTGTAGACGGCAGAGGAATTGACGAAATCCGTCCGCTTAACGCAGAGGTTGATCTTCTTACAAGAGCGCACGGCTCAGGTATGTTTACAAGAGGACAGACACAGGTTCTTTCTGTTACAACTCTTGGTCCGAGGAGCGATTGCCAGCGTCTTGACGGCCTTGACGAACAGACAGAAAAAAGATATATCCATCATTACAATTTCCCAAGCTACAGCGTTGGCGAAACCAAGCCATCCAGAGGTCCGGGCAGAAGAGAAATCGGTCACGGTGCGCTTGCTGAAAAGGCACTTGTGCCTGTTCTTCCGACAGTTGATGAATTTCCATACTGCATCCGCGTTGTATCCGAGGTTCTTTCTTCAAACGGTTCAACATCACAGGGTTCAATCTGCGGCTCAACACTTTCCCTTATGGCTGCCGGTGTTCCGATTAAGGCACCTGTTGCTGGTATCAGCTGCGGACTTATCACAGGCGATGACGGCGTTTACGGCGACTTTATGACAATGGTTGATATCCAGGGTCTTGAAGATTTCTACGGCGATATGGACTTTAAGGTTGCAGGTACAAAGAAGGGTATTACAGCAATTCAGATGGACCTTAAGGTACACGGCCTTACTCCTGAAATTATCAAAGAAGCTTTTGCTAAAACAAACAAAGCAAGAAACTATATTCTTGATGACATTATGATTCCTGTTATCAGCGAGCCTCGCAAGGAGCTTTCAAAATATGCACCTAAGATGCTTACTGTTTCTATTGATCCGGATAAAATCGGTGATGTTATCGGCAAGGGCGGCAAGGTTATTCAGGAAATCCAGGCTGAATTTGATGTTAAAATCAACATTGAAGAGGACGGCAGAGTATTCATCAGCGGTGTTGATATTGATAAGTGCAAGGGCGCTCTTGAGGTTGTAAGACTTATTGCAACAGATCCTGAGGTTGGCGCATTCTACAACGGCGTTGTTACAAGAGTTATGAACTTCGGCGCATTTGTAGAAATTGCTCCGGGCAAGGAAGGTCTTGTTCATATTTCAAGACTTGATGTTAAGCGTACAGAAAAGGTTGAGGATTGTGTAAACATCGGCGATTCAATCATTGTTAAGTGCATTGAAATTGACGATCAGGGCAGAATCAATCTTTCAAGAAGAGATGCTTTAATTGAACTTGAGGGAATGACACCTGAAAATGATATTGACGAGGCTCCGAGAAAGCCGCGCCGTGATTTCAAAGGCGACAGACGTCCCAGAAAATAAGCTTTAATTCATATTTAAGGGAATAGCATCAGGCTATTCCCTTTTTTTGTTGACTAACAATTCTATAATATGGTATTATTA
>JAIDJS010000136.1 GCA_029052085.1 Eubacterium sp. | reverse complement strand
CATTTCTATAATCGTTACTATATTGCCAATTTAATACTAAAGGATTTTGCAAACAAGTTTAATATCAGTATTTAAACAAAGCTAAAAATATTATTTAAAATCCGATCATCAGTTCCAAACAAAAAGAGGTTATCGTAACGATAACCTCTTTTTTATTTACCAGTTTGTTACATATCTATTCAAAGTATTTTCAATACCATTTGCAACGGAATTCGGATCATCCATTGTTTTATCACATGCAACACGGAATACCATTACACCGCCTGCTCCGCTGAACAGGGCATAAGCGGTTTTATCACCTGCAAGAGCCGGAGAACAGAATGTGCCTTCATAAACCTGATCGGCATCCTCCACTGTATAATACTTATTGTTCCAGTAATTTGCATCCTTAAGATCACGCCAGGTTGCCCAGAACGGCGTACTGTTTATCGGTCTGCCGTAAGCTGCAATACCGATATTGATTTTGCTTAAATCACAGCCGTTATCAACAAATGCCTTAACACCGTCCTCTGCCTGCTGCAGTGAACTTTGATAGCCGTCTGTATCGTTATCATCATAAGCCATAAACTGAATCTGATCTATCGAATCATACGTTTCCTTTGAAAGGCCAAGCTGACCTGCTGAAAGCGCAGTTGAAATGATTGAGCCCTCTTTTACAGCGTTCAAATCCGTTTTAAGCTTCTGAATAAAGCTGTCATAAATCTTCCAATCGTCTGAGGTTTGCGGATATTCCCAATCTATATCAACGCCGTCTATATCATATTTTTGAGCAAAAGCAACTGTCTGGTCTGCAATCTTTTCCCAATGCTCTGTCATATAGAAATTAACACCACTGCCGAAAGCACCATCAGCAAGTGTTGTTACAATCAATTTTACCTTATGATTCGGATTGGAACGCTTTGCGATGATTTCTTTGAGTGCTGTAAGCTCTTTTGCAAACTCATCTTCCCCTGCTTCACCGAAATTCATATTTCCGTTTTCATCCCAATGAACAGCGGCAAAAACAATTACCGTACTGTAAACATCATAAAATCTTGCATAGTTTTTAACATAAGCTTCGCCCTTTGCAAGAATTTCTGTAGGAACATCTCCGTCAAGCCGCTGATAAGCCGTTACCTCAAAATCATCGGCATTGCGGGCAGGCTCATTATAAAGCTTGATTGATTTGATTTTAACGGGCATATCATCATTTCTGAATTTATCTATTGAAAGACGGATGCGGTCTGTAGCCACTGTATCAAAGCTGCAAAGACGCATAGATTGGATTTTTTCACTCTGATAGCATGTAATCCACTCATCATTAACTAAAGCCTGCAGACGGAAATACTGCGCCTGATTTCCAACCTCTTCAATAATTGCCGTATTTATTTCAGAAACCTTTGCAAGCTCAATTTCAACATAGCTGTTGTTTGCATCGGCAAAACCCTCAGCCGGCATTCTGTTCGGACACTGTGCTGTCCAACATTCATCATTGTCAGCCAGAAGATTTTCAGCATCAGCCTTTTCTCCGGTTTTAAGGCTTTCATAAACAATCTTTGCACCGTCCATTACGTTATCAGACTGTAAAGTAATCGGCATAACGGAGGTCTTATCTGCAACACCACCTGAATTTGCACCGAAATAGGAAGCTGAAATGACCAGCGCGCTTACTACAACCGAGCAAACAAGTGCCTGCCAGGCTTTCTTTCCGCTTTTGCAGAATACAAGCACAAGCCCGATACCTAAAGCAAGACATACATAGATTAATTCAGGCAGTATAGCCTGTATTCCGTTTGCAAAGCCCGAAAGCGTGAAACCGCTGTCCAGCCCGAACACAAGAACAAGCGT
Organism: Eubacterium sp.; assembly: GCA_029052085.1. Taxonomy (GTDB): domain Bacteria; phylum Bacillota; class Clostridia; order Oscillospirales; family Acutalibacteraceae; genus Eubacterium_R. Next base: position 463 of record JAIDJS010000136.1, on the reverse strand, counting down.
ATATAAAAACAGAACGATTGAAAGAACTGCAAATATTGTATGTACAATATGCAAGGCAACTGCACCCTTTTTGTTTTTGAGCTTATCACCCGAAACTGCAGCTATAAGCAGATAAATAAATGTAAATGCAATACAAACCGAAATGATGCCAAGCATTGTCGGCACAAACTTATCGCCGAGCGGATACAGAGCCGCAATCCAGCCATAAGCCCATTCGGCACTGTCTAAAAATACAAATGCACATACCGATAAAATGAAAAACAGATATGAGCATCCTTTTGAATGTAAAACATTCGAAATCTTTTTAATAAAACCCATAAACATTCCCCTTTAACATAAAAATATGGTAATTAAGTTTAACATAAACAGAATAAGTTTTCAAGATATCGATTTCATAGGCTTGCAGAGAAATACACAAAATGTTAGGATTTACTGATTGATAGCCGCTATAATGAAAATCACA
>JAIDJS010000135.1 GCA_029052085.1 Eubacterium sp. | reverse complement strand
GTGCAATCGGAAGCAAATATAAATTTATGGTCAAAAAATTCAAAAAAATCATGGATGATTTTAAATCAGGCAATATTGATGAAGCAATCAAAGGGCAAAATGAAGCGGATGAAATCATTTGTGAAATGATAAAATATGGCGTTTTCCAGTCTGAAAAAGCAATTTTAACAGAAATGGGAATTGATATGGGCGAATGCAGAAGGCCGTTTCTTCCTATCAGCGATGAATGCCGTGCTTCAATGAAAAAGATTGCTGAAAAGCTTCTTAGCGAATAATTTATGGAGGATATAATTATGAAAAAATCAAAATTATTAAACGTTTTTGCAGTTATGCTTTCTGTATTATTTATTGTTTTAACTGCTGCAGGCTGCTCAAATTCCGCTTCCGGAGAGGAAGACGAAACAAAGGAGAGCACCGGTGTTCTCTATACTGTTTCCATAAACGGTGTTGAGGTTCGTGTTGGCGAAACAAAGGTTCAGTCCCTTCTTGATTCAGGACTTAAGGTAACTGTTTCCGATGCGTCAGAGGGTATAACAAATATCAAAACTTATGAAATAGACCCTGATACAATTCTTGCTCCGAATACATATTATACAGCTGCTTCCATCTGGATTACGGACCACATATTTGCGCATATTTCTATGGTAACGGATGAAGTTAAGGAAACCCGAATGGGCGATTGTACGATTGCCCGTCTTGAATTCAGCCTTTCCGGAACAGATGAAAAAGCAGATTTGGACAGAATTGTTTTTGATGGTACTCCGCTTAGCGAAATGTCCCGTACCAAGGCAGGAGAACAGTTTCCTGATTTTACAGGTGATGAGGTTATGTGGTTTTCTCCTGCAACAATGGACGATTATGAATACTTTATGAGCTTTGATTTGCAATCAGGCAAAATTACAAAGCTTTCTCTTGAATATGATTATGATGTTGATTGGACCGGTTCAAATCAATAAAACAGAAAGGCAGGAAGTGAAACTTCCTGCCTTTTCTTTTAACAAAGTTGGTTACAAAATCTGTAATATTTGACATTTTTTGTAACTTATTGTATAATGCCGTTTATGCGACTTTGTCAAAGGAGTATTCTATGAAGAAAACCAAAAGATTAATAAGTCTTTTTCTGTCTGTTTTTATGTTCCTTAGTGTAACGGCGGGAATTGAATATTCTGCCTTTGCAGAAACAACCGGTTCGCAGATTGCCGAATATGCAAAAACATTCAAGGGCTGCTCTTATAAATATGCCTCCAAAGGTCCGAGGTGTTTTGACTGCAGCGGCTTTGTGTATTATGTTTTTAAGCATTTCGGATTTACGGTTCCAACCTCTACTGATGGCTATTCAAATGCTTCAAAATACGGAACAAAGATAACGGGAGATGCGAATGCAAAATTAGGGGATATCGTTGTCTGGTCCGGTCATGTGGGTATTTATATCGGAAACGGAAAGGTTATGAATGCGCTGGGTACAAAAACAGGTGTCTGTGAAACGGTCATTTCAACCTTTGTAAATTCCAAAAGAGTAAAAAATCCAAGCCATTATTACCTTAGGGTAAAAGGTGTTTATGAGTATATAACAAATCCGTCGGTAACAGTAAAAACGCCGTCCGATTTGAAAACAAATTCAGTTAAGCTTAATTTTACAGGAAACAATCCAAGTAAGATTACAATGAAAACCGTTGGTGTTCAGGTAAGAAAAAAGGGCACAAGCAATTGGAAAACGAAGGTTAAAACAGTAGCGTCAGGCTATACAAATGCTTCGGCGCTTACAATTGGCTGCACTGTTGGTTTGGGTAAAGAGCTGAATATGTCTTTATCCTCGGGAACTGCCTACGAATACAGAGCATATGCTGTTTATAATAATAAGTATTATTATTCTTCAATCAATACCTTTACTACGGCTGTAATCAGCCCATCGGTATCTGTAAATTCAGCAACGGACATAACTTCAAAATCTGCTAAATTAAACTTTACCGCTAAAAATCCAAGTAAGCTTTCAATTAAAACAATTGGTGTGCAGATAAGAAAAAAGGGCAGCAGCGAGTGGCTGTCAGGACAGGAAGCAGTGAAAGCAAAAAATGTTAATGCCTCTTCCTTTTCTTTTTCATGGAATATCGGCTCAGGCAAAGCCATGAATATGCTTTTGGAAGCCGGAACAACATATGAATATAAGGCATATGTAATCTATAATGGCGGATATTATTATTCATCGTTAAGCACGTTTAAAACAAAATCCGCCGAAAAAAATATAAATGCCGCTACGTATAAAATGGAATATACGGAAAATGATGAGCCTGCAATATATGAAGAATTAAAAGCCCCGGCTCTTAAGGCTTCCGTAAATGCAAACGGCAGTTTTAAGTTTTCCTGGAATAAGGTGCCAGGCGCTGAAAAGTATGAGCTTTTTATAAAGAATACAGACGGTTCATATAAATTAATGAAAACTACAGAAGATACATCTTTTACAACGGCTGTTGCTGCATATGGTAAGCAGTACAACTATAAAATCAGAGCGGTAAGAACGGTTGACAGCAGGCATTGCTATATTTCCGATTATAGCTCTGCTGTAAATGCTGTTAATAAAAAGATACTTCAAACGCCGTCAATGAAAGTGTCGTTAAATGCAAACGGTTCATTTAAGCTTTCGTGGAATGCTGTTGCAGGTGCAGACAGCTATCAGCTTTATATAAAAAAGCCTGACGGCTCTTATAAGCTTATGAAAACCACTTCTGCTTTATCGTTTACAACAGCGGTAGCTGCCTATGGCGGAACTTATACATATAAAATGAAAGCAGCAAACAGTAAAAACAGTAGGATTAAATCGTCTTACAGTGCAGCAGTAAATGCTAAAAATACAAAAAAGCTGCAAACTCCAAGCGGTCTAAAGGTTTCTGTAAATAAGAATGGCTCATTTACCATTTCGTGGAATAAGGTAAACGGTGCCGATAAATATGAATTGTATCTTTATGACCGCAGTATGGGAAAATACAGTCTGCTTATTGCAACAGCTTCAAATAAGTTTACTACAGCTGTTGCAGCAAAAGGAAAAACGTATTCCTATAAGGTAAGGGCAGTTAAGAATTCTAAAAGTTCTGTAACCTCGGCTTACAGTGCCGTTGTCAGCAAAAAAAGGTAATATAATTCGGTTTTTGAAAGCCGAAGCTACACAGTATTTCTTAAAATATCATCTTTTAAAATATGATTGGTTTAAATCCCATAAGGTTGCCGCCTTATGGGATTTTTACTTTATTCTATCCGAAAATCATTTTGAGTATAGTTAAAGAAAAAATAAAGGAGAATCCAAAAAGATTCTCCGAGTACAAAGTTAGCTGCTATTAAAAATTAAGAAAAAAGTTTTTATTTATTCGTAATAATAAAATCAATATATGTAAAACTAATCAGTTTGTTGTTTTCTTTATGACCAAACCCAATAGCTTCAAATTCAAAAATATGCGGGTTTCCATCTGAACTGTGAATCATATCAAGAAAATAAGAATGGCTGCATTTACCAACACAGGCTGCAGGGTCATCATGCAGCGGATGAACCATATCCTCTTCGCAGATCATTCTTTCAATTTCGTATTTTGAATAATTAATAGAATGCGTTATTTTTGGTGTTGAATTTATTTTCAGCCAATTGTTAAATGCTTTCGTTAAATCTAAAATATTCATAATGCAATATACTCCTTTACTACAGCAACTAACAAAGTAACCAATATTTGCTAATATCTGTAGTAAAATATTTGCTTAGATGATTATTTTGATAAGATGTAAAATGCCCAATAGTATTAGTTGCTGTTTTAAGGCTTTTGTAACAAATAATTTTAAAAAATTTTTATAATTTTGTATTTTTGTGCCGCTTCCGATTGTTTTTTGATTTCAAGTTGTATAAACATTGAATTTGTAAATCACAAAATAAAAAACACAAACACGATTTTCGTGTTTGTGTTTTTTGGTGGAAGAGGGTGGATTCGAACCACCGAAGCTGAAAAGCGACAGATTTACAGTCTGTTCCCTTTGGCCGCTCGGGAACTCTTCCTTATTATGGAGCTGGTGAACGGACTCGAACCCCTGACCTGCTGATTACAAATTCTTAGCAATACAATTTCATATCTCAAAAAGGTTTATATAAAGGCCGACAGAATTTTAAAAAATTTCGTTGGCCTTTATATTTTTAGGATATTTATGGACTACAGAAAAAGAAAAACAACGAAATGCACAGATCCGGAATGTATTTGCTGGTTTTGTAAAAACAAAAAGAATACAAGCCTTACAAAATGCAAAAACGGGAACTGCAGGTATTGTGAAAGAGAATATCCAAATTCAACACGATTCTGTGAGAATTATGTTGACAGACGAATAAAGGAGTAAAAAATGCAGGATAAACAGGACGGAAAATTTCGTAAAAAAGTTTCGTTTGCTGTCGTAAGCAATATTGCTTTAAGAGATGAAAACTTGTCGCTCAAGGCAAAGGGGCTTTACGCACTTATACAAAGCTATATTACTTTAGAAAACTTTACTCTGTATAAAAGTTATCTGAAAAGTCTTTCAACGGACGGATTACGCTCATTTAATACAGCATGGGAAGAATTAAAAAAATTTGGGTATTTGAAGCAGCTCCGCATTCGTGATGAAAACGGATTCAGATACGAATATGAACTTTTGGATGAACCTGATACAGAGACCCCTGCCACCATAAACATTAAGCTTGATGGAACTATATCAGAAAAAGATCAGTTATCAAATTCAAATACTTCAGAAGCACAGGAAACTGAAGATAAATCTGTCAATAAAACCGCAGATAAAAAAGGTAATGAAACATATGAGCAGGTTTTATCAGAAGTAAATGAGAACATAAAATACGATGCATATCTTTTAGATGATAACATTTCCGATACAAATAAAAATTTTGTCACCAACATACGAGACATAATCGTTGAGGTGTTACTCTCACCAAAAAAGACAATCCGCATAGGCAATGATGAAAAGAACAGTGTGGAAGTACGAGCGACACTAAAAAGATTCAATCATTTTCATCTTCAACATTTGATAAGAGTATTCGAAGAAACAACAGAAAGCATTTCCAATCCAAAAGCATATATGTTGGCATCTATCTACAATGCTGTAAAAACAATCGGCATAACTGAAAAGCTTTATGGATGGGAAGGAACATATTAGGAGGTTTTTTATGAGTAGCAAAATTATAAAGTATGAAAGAAACGATCAAATAGATTCTGATGGATACTACAGACATGGCGAATGCGGACGTATTATCTTAAGAGTTACAAAAGACACAAACATCGAAAATGTTTATTGCTACTGCAGAACCTGCAGAAAAGAAGTTCTATTAAAAAATATTGTAAATGGGCAAATTGCTGATTCTCCTGAAAAAAGAATCAGCATGGCTTAAAAAATAAAAAAGAGGTATTAAAAATGCGAAGAAAAAGATTAAGAATTATTTCATTGTTTTTAGCTATGATGCTATTGCTTTCAACGGCAATTCCAATTACTACAGTGTTTGCATATAATTGGACTCCCGATTACACACAAAAATATCACGAAGAAGAAAATTGGTTTGGTTATCAGCATACTAAGGATGAAGTTAGTCAATGGGTAAAAGAAGCAGTAAAAGCACCAACGTCAAACGATGAAGGAGTTATTGATATGCTTACAGGAGAAATAAGGCCAGGCGATATTTTATCTTTTCAGGTTAAAGTAGAAATGCCGACACATAAATACTCTGAGATTGTTTCACTTTTAGATACCATGTCATTTAACATAACACTCCCTTATGGTGTTAATGCAATGATAACTGCATATTGTGATGAAGCCCCGCTTCTTACAAATGAACAGTATAATCAAAAGCTTAATGAATATAATCAGATGATTGATGAAATTGAAACTGCATTAAACAGTGATGAAACAATGGATCAGCTTGCATCAGGCGAAATTACTTTATCAGTGTTAAATACTTTTAGAGATTTAGTTGATAATCGCGACAAGTATATTGAAATATATAAACGGCAGCTTGATATAGGGCG
>JAIDJS010000134.1 GCA_029052085.1 Eubacterium sp. | reverse complement strand
TTCCGTAATTAAGTGGATAATTATAACCCGTTTTCTCATCTGTAGAGCCAATCGGCTTAACGACCTTGACTCTGACATATTTACCGAGCATGATTTCACCACCGAGTTAAAGAATAAAATATAAAACAATTATATAACAAATGGATATAATATACAAGTATTAATTACAATTATAGTAAAAACAGCATTACAAAACACCTGCTTTGTAATGCTGTTTGCATATTATTCGTATAAAAATTCAGCTATTTTTTCTTTGTTTTTTTCAGTATTAAGGGCTATAACGGATGCACCGCTTCTTGTTGCGTATTCCCAGGTTCCGTCGAACGGGCATGCCTGCTGCTGAAAGCCGCCCGAAATATTTCCGATAACCTTGAATGCAAGGCTCATGATTTCGGATTTGGATAAGTCCGTATCTATAAAAGGAGCAATTTTACTGAGCATTCTTAAATCCGAAACAGGAGAGGTTGCTGCTTTTTTCAGAACGGCTTCCATAACCGTGCGCTGGCGTTCTGTTCTTACCCAGTCAGTATCGATTTTTCTGATTCGGCAATAGGCAAGTGCCTGTTCGCCTGTAAGCTTATGTTTTCCTGCTTCAAGCTCAACATTGCCGTATCTCATCGGATGACCGGTTACCTCTTTTGCTTCCTCTTCCGTAACATCAATTTTAACGCCGCCAAGGCAGTCTATCATAACCTTAAACATTTCAAAGTCTGCAACAACATATCCGTCTATTTTAACGCCGAAATTGTATTCAATCGTATCTGCAACAGCACTGTATCCGCCGTAAGAGCAGGCAGCATTCAGCCTTTGATAAGTGTCTCTGCAGGGAATGTAAACCCAACTGTCTCTAAGGAAGGAAACCATCTTGATGCTGTTATGTGCACCGTCTATTGAAACAAGCATCATTGTATCGGATCTGCTGGCATTGCTTTCCTCGCTTGCTCTTGCATCAACGCCCAAAAGCAATATGTTTGTAACGTCAGATGAGGATTTTAAATTTGCACTGTTTACATATGTATCTTAT
>JAIDJS010000133.1 GCA_029052085.1 Eubacterium sp. | reverse complement strand
CATATCATACACTTTGCAAATTAATTTTATCTGTCAAAAATGATGAATTTTATGCTCAGGAATATATGAAAGATATGTGGAAAAAAGCTTGTGAACAATCATTTGATTTTTATGATAATGGTGACATAGTAAGTTTCAGTGCATGTGTTTCAAAAACTCCTGCTAAAAATCAGCTAATTGGCATAATAACCAATGTTGCAAAAGTAACAAAAATTCCTACTTCACCTATTTTAAAGCATCTTGCCGAAGAACTGAACGAGTCATATGAAGCAATAAAAAATATTAATGAACATCTGGAGGAAATTCAATAATGTCAAAATGGTGTTTTAATTATGAGTCTGGGGAGTACGAGAATATTGAGCGTGACGGTTTTAGTATTGACCGAGGCGAATATGTCTACAACTGGGATGACAGTGAATATCGCCAAGAAGAAGATGAAGATGATTAAATATATATAACATTAAGAAATCGTGTGTCTAAAATTACACACGATTTCTTATTTTTTTCTGTCCATTCAAAATAAATTCAATAATAAAATCACTATCTACCTTAACAGGAATTTTATCAATACAATTAATTATAGTTTCTTTTGTAATAACAGGTATATCAAGCGATTTAAACAATTCTTTTGCCTCACTGTTATTATCAAGAAATTCAAAGAAAAATCGGAGAATACCGTCCTTTTCTCTGCTGACAGCCTTTGGATAACCGTTTGCAATAAGTGCAATGTTATTATCATAATTCGGTGCAAGTGAAAGAATCTCGCCTGTTTCAATATCTCTTAACAAACCATAATTATTTGTATGCCTATCCATATTATAGCAAAGAGAATCGAGATAAAGCATTTTCAAATAATCAACCGCAATGTCTTTTGACAAGTTCATAAAATAATCAAAGTTATCGCTGTAATCCTCATTATCACCCATAACCGAACAAATCGGCTCAAAATTCACTTTTCCATCAGTAAAATCCTTTGTTTTGACATAACCGTTATCATATTCGTATTTCGCCATATTAAAGCCAAGTGCATGACCCAAATGGTATATAAAAAGCTCGGAGAAGATTTGATTATCGTTACCGATTTTATACATCCACCACTTGCCGTCAATCAAACGCCAGCACTTTTCAAAGCTACCGATATTCGTAAGCTCCGGGGTTCTTGACGGTTTTTGATTAAAGCTGTCAGGATCACCCTTAAGAGCAAGATTATCAAAAACATTTTCATTAAACTTAACTTCATCCCAAGTTAAGTTTTCATCATCAGCTTTAAACCAGTAGTTATCCGTAATTGTAACCGCATTTACGGTAAGAGCGGTATTGGCATCATCACGATTTGCAAGACGCAAAACCTTTTTTAAAAGGCGGGAATTTGCTCGATGAGAGTCAATAGCCCTACCCTCAAGCCAAGAGGTAAAATCTTTGCCGTTGATAAAATGCAAAGGTGCAAATTGCTCATCAACATCAACTACTAATCCATTTTCAATTCTTGCAACCTGCCTGTCAGCAGACATTACATATCCGTTTGAATCAATCATTGCTTTACCTCCTTTGCTACTTATACTCATACTTTACCATAAACAGACAAAATAATCAAATCGCAGTTATTCCTCTCTCTGCTCATATTTATAAAGTCCGATTTCTTTTAATTCATCAACCACATCATAAATGGTTTTTCCGTCTTTTTTATATAGTTCACTTTCACCGGGATTATCCTGAGAAAAATAGTCCCATGCAGTAACAAGATTATCCGTTTCAAGTACATCAAATGAATTAAATACTTTAATCAGAGGCAACAAATCATCCCTTGTATAAGCCTTGATTACATTATATTTATACTTTCCTATCTCCCTGCCGCTTTGTGAAAGCACACCAAAATGAGAAAGTCCGTCATTAATAAGTATATCACCAAACTTATCCAGCAAATAGATAACATATTCATCCATAATATTATCAAGATAATAAACATCCATATGCTTGCCATCTAACTGATAAAAACCTTCATTATACATTCCGATTACATTTTCATCAGCAATATTTGCAGGAGTTTCAATAAATAAGCAAAATTTATTGCCCTTTTCTATTTCAACAAACTTATCTATTACTTTGCGAATATTTTCAGCACTGATGTTAGCATAAATCCAATTGCCATTTATTTCATATTCTTCCTTAAGCAGAATATTGTTACTTATTTTTGCACCTTTAATTAAATTGAACATACTATTACCTCAATCAAATGATTTTTTGCCGTTCTGTAATATATAGAAATAATACAATATATTGCATTAAATTAATCATCATATGGTATTCTGAAATAATCCAAATACTTCTTAAATCTATCCTGTGCTGTTAAGCAGGTATCTATCAAAAAGCCTTTTTCTCTTGACCATTCTTTTAGTCCTCTGTAATAAAACAGTTTCAAATCATCATCAATAATAAACGGCACAATATTATATTTTAAGCATTCCTTAAATAGCAAAAGCCTGCCAACTCTGCCGTTGCCGTCCTGAAAAGGATGTATTCTTTCAAAATCAACATGAAAAGAAATAATATCTTCTATCGTCTTATTATCCTTGTTATTATACTTTTCAAGCAAGGACTTGATTTCATTATGCACATTTTCAGGAGAGGTTGTTTCTCTGTCAGCAACCTCATTCGGCAGTTTCTTATAATCACCAACAGCAAACCAATCCTTGCGGTTGTCGGCAGTTCCTGATTTAAGAATAAAATGCAGTTCTTTAATCAATTTTTCGCTCATCTGCAAATTTGCACAATCAATGATTTTGTCAATGCACCTGAAATGATTTGCGGTTTCAATCACATCATCCACATTAACTGCCTGCTCTGTAATTCCGATTGTATTAGTTTCATAAATAAATCTTGTCTGATCGTGTGTAAGCCTGCTGCCCTCAATATGATTTGAATTATAGGTTAACTCAATCTGAATTTTATGATAAATTCCTCCTGTCAGATGATTTTCTTTTTGCTCTTTTAAAATATCTAAAAGATTAGTATTTTTCTTTTTATTCAGCCTTTCAGGCTTAAGCGCATTTTCAGGAATACTCCAAATCTTGCCGATAAGAACAGCACCGTCAACTCTGCCTTCGTTACAGTAATTACGCACACTTCGCTCGGAAACGCCCCATTTTTCAGCCATTTGAGCGCTTGTTAAATACTTTTCAACCATATTATCACCAAGATTATTATACCATCTTATCGGCAAAATATCAACAATTTTAAAATGTTATTCAATATTTATTGCCGATAATTGTATATAACCTCTTTCATTTTTACAAATTCCAGCATTCTCCAAAATCGCAGCAATAATAAAAATCGGGTCAGTGGAAGAACCACCATCACATTTACCATAACATTCTGTTGCAACATAATAACCAAGCGTACCTTCTGTACAATTGCCCTGTCCTGCTTTGCTATGACATCCGCCCTTTTTTAATTTACCACCGTTTTCTTTTATGAAATCTACAATTCCGTCAAACCAATCAAGCTTAAGTTTATGCTGCTTAAGCCCTGTTTCACTATAAAAATACTTGTTATCATCAGACAAACAAATTTCGTGCTGCTTTCCTCTTAAAGTAGTTACAATAATTCTTTTTCCATTTGATAGATAATACTCTTTTAAATATTCACTTACACTCTTTATCATCATTTATTCCTTTCTTTATAACCTCCAAATAGTATTTTAATATGAATAATTACCTTAATTTATTTCTTCTTTTAATAATGAATATGATAAACAATCCTCTATACCTAAATCCGTTTTATCTCTCTTTCTCAAAGTTGCTTCGCACGTAAATCCTAAACAGGATAAAACATTCTGCGAACAAATATTGCTTTTAGCAACAAAAGTTGTAATGTTGTTATATCCTATATCATTAAAACCATACTGTAAAACAACTTTTATAGTTTCAGTAGCATAACCATTTCCCCAAAACTTTGAACCAAAGCAATATGAAATAAATCCGACTTCTGCACTGGCATTTTCATCATACAAATAAACAGTGCCAATTAACTCATTATTTTCTTTTAAAAACACACCCCAATAGCACTCATTCTGTTTATAATGCTCCTGCCATTTTCTTAAGTATTTTTCAACGTCAGTCACATTGTTATAAAGATTCCATGACATATATCCTGCCACTTTAGAATCAGAATAAACATTTTCAAATAACTGCTGAGAATCACTTATTTCAAGTTTTCTCAAATAACAACGCTGTGAACACAGCATCTTTGTTCCCGGTTTATTCATATTAACCGCTTCCTTTTGTGTTATTACTGTTATCAATTCTTCCAAATTCATAATAACATACATAATAATAAAAGTCTATAAATAAGAAAACAAGGGTATCATTAAAATACCCTTGTATAAGTCAAGCAATTTCTTCAAGATACTTTTGCTTGGTTTCTTCGATATATTCAATTACCTGCTCATAGGCATCCTTGAATTTGAAATTGATTGTTATATTGCCATCCTCGTGAACAAGAATTGTATCAACAAGCTCCGTGAGAATCGGTCTTGTGAGCTTTTCAATCTTGCCGTACTGCTTGAAATGGGTAATAAAATCGTTCTCCTGTGTCACACCATTTGAATCATTTTCAAGCGAGGTTTGCAGGTCTGCAATCTTATCATCAAGCGCTTTCATTCGCTCGCTTATTCCCTCTTTGAGCGTCATATACTCCTCTTTGGTAATTGCACCACTTTTCCAATCAGGGTACAAATCAACCATCATATTTTTATACTTATCACGCTCAGCAATATTTTTATCAAGTGATTTTTGAAGCAGATTTGACTGCATAGTATTCTTGCTTTTCAAATCAATTTTTTCTATCAACTCATCAAGTTCAATGGCTGTATCAATCATCGTCTGAATGGTTACAAGCACTGCCTGTTCCAGCTTATCAATTCTGATAGAATGCGGTGTACAAGCACCGCTGTCCATCTTTCTGGATGTCACGCAACGATAATACTTATATGTGCCGTAAGAATGATTGTTTGTCTTTTTGCTCATCGCTCTGTGACAATCAGCACATTTTACAAAGCCTGCAAACAAATCAACCTCTGTCTTTTTCGGTGCAGTCCGAGTATTGCGATTGAAAAGTGACTGTGCCTTATCAAAAGTTTCCTTGTCAATAATCGGCTCGTGTGTATTCTCAACAACAATCCATTCATCCTTTGGAATAGAACGGCACTGCTTAATCTTGTAGCTGATTGTCGTATTCTTGCCCTGCACCATATTGCCGATATACATTTGATTGGACAGCATACGGCGAACTGTTGAATCACACCACAGTCCGTCATTATTCTGACTGCTTGTGTGTTTATAATTCCAACCCTTCATTTTCTTATAGGTTGAAGGATTCGGAATACCGAGCCTGTTGAGTTCTTTTGTAATGCCAATAATGCTTTTACCCTCAATAAACCACTTGTAAATCTGCCGAACAATCGGTGCAGTTTCTTCATCAATAATCAGCTTATGATGATCCTCAGGATTTTTCAAATAGCCGTAAGTCGGAAATGAACCAATAAACTTGCCTTGCTTTCTGCTGACATTCAGCGTACCACGAACATTGACTGAAGTCGTTGCGGCAACACTCTCGTTGATAACATTCTGCACACCAACCGTGATACACTTTGTGGCAGCATTCATACTGTTTGAACTCGAATCAATACCATTGTTGAGCGAAATAAAACGCACCTTCAAACGAGTAAAAACATCATCAAGATAGTGACCTGCATCTGTGTAATTTCTGCCGAAACGGGATAAATCCTTGACAATTACGCAGTTCACTTTGCCATCATAAATATCCGCCATCATTCGCTGAAATCCGGGACGATCAAAATTGGTTCCGCTCCAGCCATCATCAATATAAAAATCGTAGAAATCAATATCAGGGTGTTGCTTGAGATATTCCTTTAAAATCTCACGCTGGGAGGTTACGGAATAGCTTTCCTGCTTATCCCCGTCTTCTTTTGACAAACGAATATAAAGAGCAGCCTGCCAGATATTTTTTCTGTGAGGCTGCTCCAAAATTTCCTTATACTTATCCATAGCGTACCTCCATAAATTCGATTGAATCCATGGCGATATGCAATTTTTCTACACAAGCAGATTATAACATATCGCCGTATTATTTTCAATAAGCATATTTTGTCAATCAGCTGAAGTCACAAGATTCATTATAGAGTCGGATAAATTTTTGTCACCGGAGCAGTTGATTTTCACCCCAACATCACCCACGCGAAAAATATACGGGTTTTTTACATCCTTAAAATATTTTCTTGCACGGTTGATGATCGGCTCATCAATATCAATTTTCAGGTTTGTAACATCAGGCAAATCATCGATTTTGAAAGTATTAAAATCAGCCTTACGGCACTCATCAAGCTGTGATTTTGTAAACATTCTGCCAACACGCCTTTCCTGAATTATTGTTGGCATATAATGTAATTTTATGCTGTTAAAATTTACTACCTCCCCCATTGCATATCCCTCCTTTGCGATTTCGTTCTGCTGACAGCAAATCTTTGATGTTGTATGTTCATTTCGGCTTTTATGTTCATTTTGATTTTTTCAATATCATTAAGAATTACATCAGCAGTTTTAATTTCTTTGCGTAACTTTGTTAATTGTTTAGTGCAAATATTTCGTTCATATTTAAGACTTGATATTTTATCAGTATCTTTGCATCTTCGGAGCTTGTTGTATATCTGATTTCGTTTGTTTGTAATCAAGACAATCTGCTCTTTGTTATTGCTGATAAATTGTCTGACCTTATCTGTATCATCCAAATTATATTTTGAAATCAATCTAACTTGCTGCGATAATTTATCTATTTTTCTCCAAGCCTGTTTCATTTCAAATGATAAAGGCTTATGCTGATTCTTCTTCGGCAGGTAACCTAACCGATAACAATAATACAGATACAATGCCTTTAAACCTGTAACTTTCTTGACAGTTGCAAATGAACCTTTAAAAACATATTTTTGAGGTTTTACATATTTTGTTTTACTATTCCCGTTAAACTCTTGATATGCAGGAAACAATTCAAATCCATCTTGCGTATTGATTTGTTCAACGATATTACTCCAATCATACTTTTCACCAAGTGTTTTCAGTCTTGTATTTCTGCTATCATTAACTGAACGAATTGTTGCATATTTGCGTTTAGGATTAACATTAACAATATATCCTTTCTTCCTCATAATCCTAACAAATTCTTTTGGTGCAGGACTGATTTTGATTGCCTCATCAATAGCAGTTCGCATAAGGTTATATTTTGTAGGTTCATTATTCTTTTCTGCAAGGTACAATGTTCTACTTGGTGACTTAGTTTGGCTATCATTTTTGACAACGGACAATCCATACTCTTTGCAAAGTTCGTCAGACAGATTTCTCAATCTCTGTATTTCTGATTTGGAGTAGTTATATTTCTTTCCGTCAAGAAATGAAACTGAATTAAAACAAAAGTGATTGTGCAGGTGGTCTTTATCAAGATGTGTTGATATAATAACCTGAAATCTATCACCCCACATTTGCTTTGCAAGTTTGATTCCTATCTCGTGACAAAGTTCAGGTGTAACTTCATCAGGTTTAAAACTCTGATAACCGTGCCAAGCAATGTACTTGTCCTCTTTATTGAATTGTTTTTTAGTGAGTATCATTTGCTCAAGTGCAATTTCTTTTTTACAGTTAATTGCAGTAACAAATTGTTTGTTATTTGTCTTTCCGGGATTAGTATCATAGCTGAACACATTTATAAAATCTTTTAATCCGTTATTCAGTTTTGTTTTCTCAGGATTTTCTACATAATCAATCAAGTCGCAAAGCTGACCTTTTATATGCCACAAACTTGTTGTTGCCATTATGCCGCCTCCTTTGGTAAAAGTATTTCTTTTTCAAGTTCAAGTATCCACTTATCAAGGTCAATGCAGGCTTGCAAAATCTTTTCATTACCATTTGCATTTTCCTTGATACAATCCTGAATTGCATAGTGCTTATTCATCAGTTCCCAAAACTTTTTATCGGGCATAGGTTTTGGTGTTTTGTTATTGATAAATGTACTGACAATTTGTGATTGTGTAACACCGCAAATTTTTGCATACAGCTTCAGCCTTTGACTATCATCATAATTCAGGCTGATACAATGTGTAATTTTTTCTTTCAATTCATCATCTCCATTCTTAAAAGGGTTTCAGGGATTTCTCCCTGATTTTTGGATTTATATATAAATCCGATGCTCGCTACAGTGTAGGACACACCTTTTGCCGTGTTATCTGAATGCAGTTCCTATCCTTTTTTCAGCGAAGTTATACCGCTCTATCAATAGATGTCATGGCAGTAATATATCCCATTCAGACGATCATTCAATTTTCATTTTCGGCAATTAAAAAAGCCGTTTACACAAGTGAGTAACACAAACAAGCAGAGCCTTTTCAGCTCCGCCTGCATAGCGTGTTTACTCACTATGTAAACGACTTAATTTAAGTCTGTATGTTAATCTTCAACCAACTATTAAAGCAAGTTGATTATGTATCGGTACTGTTTTATACCTTTCAAAAACATAAACACATATTCAATTTACACCATCAATTATATCCATTAGAAATCACTTTGTCAATATTTTGATTAGCTTCATATACATTAATTAACATTACAATTTTTTTAATATTTCTCCATCTTTATTTTTCCAAGCAGTAAGTCCATTAGTTGAACAGCCCAAAATCACATCAGCAGCCGCTGAAGGAGCACTGAACTCATAGTCAATTGTAAACTCACCATTTTTTATCACTTCATTTATAATAAGTTTATTTCTGAGTTCATAATATGATTTTACATACTTTTC
>JAIDJS010000132.1:2157-7277 GCA_029052085.1 Eubacterium sp. | reverse complement strand
ATTGTAACACCGTAAAAATCAGCAATTTTAATATAGGAATCCTCTTTGGGATAACTGATTGTTTCATATTTTCTGTAATTCTGATAATCAATGCCGATTGCTTCGGATGCCTGTCTTTGGTTAAGCCCTTTTGATTGTCTTAATTCAATAAGCTTTTCAGCCAGCTCCGTTCTGTCTGTTGTTTTATCTTTCATCACAAATTCCTCACTTCTGCGCCTATTATACTGTATTAAACAAAATTCGTCAATTACAGCGTAATAAATTCACCAAAAATTATCTCATTTTAGGTGCCGGCGGCGGAATATAATCATCGTTATCATCATAACCGCGTCTTTCTCTTCTTGTATTAGAGGAGCTTCTCTGCCTGCTGCTTCTGTTTCCGGATTGCGACTTTTCGCTTCTGTTACTGTTTCTTTCATTTCTTTTCTTAACATTATTAATAATAAGAATAACATACAATACAGCAAAAAGAACAGCAACAATAAGAACGATTTTAACAGCAGTTAAAGAAAAAAAGCCTTTTATCGAATTGATTATAGATAAAAATGTTGACAGCTCAATATCTTCAGCAGCAACAAGATCAACGGTTGCAACCGTTTCATCACCGAATATGACATTTGCCTTGCAGACTGTATCGCCTTTTCTTACAGGAGCAACGATTTCCTCCGGTTTATCAACAACCTCAATAATTGCAGTTGATTTATCAAAGCTTGATTTAACTATCGCATTTGTTTTTTTGTCTGCAACAAGCTGAACTGTATCTGCCTTTTTGCCATTCTTAACCGCAACCTCAGATACGATTTCGCCCTCTTCAAACAAGGTGCTGAATTTCAGACTGTTGAACGCCCATTTAAAAAGAGAAGCCGCATCAATAAAGGAACACTTTTCATCATATCCATCCTTGTTATAATCCAGCACAGGAGCGCCAAGAACAATTGCAAGATAATTATATCCATCCTTGCTTGCTTTGGTTATAAGGCAGTAGCCCGCATCAGTTGTTGAACCTGTTTTTATACCCTCTGCATACGGATAATAATAGGAAAGATATCCCGGCTGAAGCATAAGATTTGAATGATAATACATCATACCGTTATATTCATATTGCTTTGTGGTTGAAATTTTAACAAATGTATCATTTTTAAGAGCATCAAGTGCAATCTTTAAAAGATCATTTGCCGTTGTATATTGGTTTTCAGCCGGAAGACCGTCCGGATTTGTAAAATTTGTATTCTCACAGCCAAGAGATTTTGCATAATCGTTCATCATAACAACAAATTTATCACGGCTTCCGGCAACATATTCAGCCAATATTTCTGTTGCATCACAAGCGGAATGAACAAGCGTTAAATACAAAAGCTGTTCAACACTTAAGGTATCGCCCACCTGTATGCCGGCAATCTGCGCACCTGTGCCGAGAAGAACATCATATGCCTCCTGCGACATGGAAGTTTTAAGACCGATATCCTGAATTTTATTAAGGGTAATCATGGCTGTTACAATTTTGGTAAGAGAGGCAGGATACATACGCTTGTCTGCATCTTTTTCCGCAACAATCGGATAAGAACTGTCATCAAGATTAACCAGAAGATAAGACTGCGAATAAAGCTTTACATCCGGCTGATATACTGCACCGAAGGCAGTAAAAGAAGAAAGCAGAATGATTAATGATATTAAAACAGATAAAAACACCTTGATTCTTTTTTTCATATACTTGACACCTTTTGAAATAAAATATATTATATAGATTATGAGTAACTTTCATTAGTTTAACACTTTTATCGACTGAATAAAAGTATTAATTGTAAATTTTTTAGGTGATACTATGATTTATATTACAGGCGATACCCACGGGGATATTTCCGTATTCAAAAATCCTGCTTTGAAAAAGCTTGGAGAAAAGGATTATCTTATAATCTGCGGCGATTTCGGCTTTTTATGGGATCCGAAAAGTGATGAGGAAAAGAAAAATCTTGAAATACTAAAAAGCAAAAAATATACCATTTGCTTTGTTGACGGGGCTCATGAAAACTTTGACATGCTGAATGCCTACACTCCATATCGCTGGAAGGGCGGAAATGCGCATAAAATAGCAAAAAACATTTTCCATTTAATGCGGGGAGAAATATTTACCCTTGAAAACAAAACCTTTTTTGTTATGGGCGGCGGCGAAAGCGAAGACAGAAATATGAGAGAAGAGGGCAAATCGTGGTGGAAGGACGAAATGCCCAATGAAGAGGAAATTAAGAACGCAGGCGATAATCTTAAGGACGCCGAATATCAGGTTAACTACATTTTAACCTATGAAGCACCTGCCATTGCGAAAGACTTTATGAAGCTTCACACAAACAGCGTTGTTCAGCTTACACCGCTCAACACGTATCTTCAGGATCTTATGAAGGATGTTGATTATTTTCATTGGTATTTCGGCTCTCTTCACACGGATTTGCCGATAAGCAAGAAAATGACGGCTGTATTTACCAAATTTCACGAAATAAAATAAACATTTTACAAGATAAAGAGCAGATTCGCTTTTTTGCTCTTTTATACTGCTCACAAAACTGTAAAGCTTCTATGCTTTACAGTTTTTTTACCTTTTGTAACTATTCTGTTGCTTGATACGGAATTACTACCGGTGGTATAATGTCAATATAAGGCATACTAAATGTTCGATTTCAGGCTTTTAATTATAAAAAGATAAAAGGCAGGGTATATGTTATGAAAAAATTTATAGTTTGTGTTATATCGGCTGTTATAATACTGTGCTTGTTCTCCGGATGCACAAAAACGGAGTTTCAGCAACTTGACGCTCCGGCTGACGGAAACATAAGAATTGTTTCATATAACTGTGCTGCCCCATGGGGTAATGTAATTAAAGGAACAGGTTCTTCAGCAAGAGTTAAAAAATTTGCAAAATACATAAATTCAGTTAAACCGGATTCTATCGGAACCCAGGAAATGAATCAGGATTGGCTTGATAATCTTGCTTCTCTTTTAAATGATTATGATTCTTACGGCGTTATCCGCGGCGGAGATGAAAACGAAAGAAAATCCGAAATGAACGCTGTTTTCTGGCTCAAAGAAAAATATACTGCAGAGCAGCGGGGAACCTTCTGGCTTTCCAAAACACCTGACGAGGAAAGCAAATTTGAGGGAGCAGGCTGCTACAGAGTTTGCACATGGGTGCTTCTTACAAACAATGAAACCGGAGAACAATATATTCATATGAACACCCATCTTGACAATGCAAGCGAGGATGCCGCAAACTATGGTGCAACCGTTATTGCCGATAAGATTGACGAGCTTCGTTCTCTTTACGGCGCTGCAATCGTTTTATCAGGCGATTTCAATGAATTTGAGGGTATGCCTGCTTATAACACCATTGCCGAGGTGCTTCAGGAAACAAGGCTTGTTGCCAAAGAAACCGAAACAAAAACCACATATCAGGCCTGGGGCGATGTTAACACAGGAAAGCCGATTGATTTTATCTTTACCGATAAGGGAATTTTAGTTGATAAATACAAAGTGCTTGATGATACATCAAACGGATATGTAAGTGACCATAACGGAATTATGGCAGATTTTTCAATTGCAGAATAAATGTATATAAAAAATCCTCGGAATTATCCGAGGATTTTTTTACAGGATACATCAACAATTTTATTTCAAACACAATCATTTCGATTCGGACATCTTTCAATTTTTCCGAATACCCGAGCTTTACAAAAAACACTATAAAAATCAGATAAAACAGTATTAAACCCAACCCATCAAAAGTCGCCGCATCTTCATATTTATAAAAAATCCCCCGGATTTCTCCAGGGGATAATTTTTTGAGATTACTCGCCGAAATATCTATTAAGAAGACCTGCAAATGCTTTGCCGTGTCTTGCTTCATCTCTTGCCATTTCATGAACTGAATCATGGATTGCATCAAGACCATCAGCCTTTGCAAGCTTAGCAAGCTCTGTTTTGCCCATTGTTGCACCATTTTCAGCAGCAACGCGCATTTCAAGATTTTTCTTTGTTGAGTTTGTTACAACCTCTCCAAGCATTTCTGCAAACTTAGCGGCATGCTCTGCTTCTTCATAAGCAGCCTTTTCCCAATACATACCGATTTCAGGATAGCCCTCTCTGTAAGCAACTCTTGCCATAGCAAGATACATACCAACCTCTGAGCATTCACCATTGAAATTATCACGAAGTCCCTGAACGATTTCATCAGAAACGCCTTCTGTAATTCCTACAACATGCTCAGCAGCCCATGCAAGCTCGCCTTCATTTTCACGAACAGCCATCTTTGCCTTACATACAGGGCAGATTTCAATTGGTTCGTCACTTTCGTATCCGCATACCGGACAATAATACTTTTTTGCCATAATTAATAACTCCTTATTAAAAATTTATTTATCTTTACAGCAAGGACAAATGCCGCTGTAATATACATTTTTGCTGCTTATCAAAAAATCCTCAAGCCCTGCTGTCTTTGGCTGGGAGGTTTCAAAATCATAAATTTTCTTGCATACATTGCAGATAAAATGGCCATGAAGTTCAATATCAGCATCATAACGAACGCGCTCATCATCAATAGAAACAGGAATGATAAATCCGTTTTTTTCAAGCGCTTTAAGTGCATTATAAACGGTTGTTTTGGAAAAAGCAGGATATTTCTTTTTTACATTTTCATAAACCGCCAGCACATCGGGATGATTTCTGTTTTCATAAACATAATCATAAACAGCAATTCTTTGCGGGGTAGCGCGAAAATTTTTTTCTTTAAACAACGAGATAATATTTTCTCTTTTCATTTTGTGCTACCTCTTGTTCTTAGATTGTAATGATTACAATCTAATTATATCAAAACAATAAAATTTGTCAACAGCTTTATGGAAAAATTATGCAATTTCTTTCATACTGTCTCCGCAGGCAGTGCAGATATAAAGCCTATTACCCTCTTTCTCAGAAAGCACATACTGATGCTCCTGAACCTTACAGAAATAATCTGAAATATCATAAGTTTTTATTGTTCCGTTGCTTTCGGTATATTCATAATTTTTTCCGTAAATAACCGAAAATGTTCCGTTTTCGGCATCTATATCAAAATCATAAATATTTTCATTCGT
>JAIDJS010000132.1:0-2147 GCA_029052085.1 Eubacterium sp. | reverse complement strand
GATTTTCAAAAATAAGCAAATCTTCTTTTCCGTTAAATCTTCCGTTTTCTTCCAATCTGTAAATGCCGTCCGGTTTAAAATAATAAAGAAATCCATCTATATTCTGCATCGTAGGATTAAATTCAATATAGAATTGATTGCCATTTTCCCAGCAGGCTTTTATCGTTCTTACTATTTTTTCATTATAGCTTTTATTATCAATAAACGTAAACTTATCTATTGAAAACTTAACATCCGACGGATAGTAAACCGGATTATCACTGTAGCCATAATCATGATACCAGCTGCCGTTTGAATACCTCATAAGAGATTCATAATCACGCCAGAAAAATTGATCATACACTGTTGATTTTACAACGCCCATAATATTTTCGCCGTTTACAAGATAATCGCTTGCATTATGTTCCTTTTTTACAAAAAGCTCTTCGGAGCACATAAAGTATTTATAACAGCCATATCCCGAAACCGGATCACCGGAAAGATTAGTTTCATCAAAAACAGGATCATCCCACGTACAATCCACAAAATAGTATTCGCCGTTTAAATTTACCATGTTCCAGGCATGATTAAGCTTTTCGCTTGAAACAATATAGGTTTTGATTCCTGCTTTTTCAGCAATCCTGCAAAACGCCTGTGCATAGCCGACACACATCGTTTTCTTCAGCACCAGCGCTCCGTACAGATTATTTATTGTCTGGTTCTCTTCATCAGAATATTCTGTATGTTCAACAAGATAATTATGGATATAAATAAGCTTTTCTATATTATTATTAAATGATAAGGACTTATTCACAACCGCTTCCACTACAGAATCAATTTCTTGATTATGCTTTTTTACCTCATCAGAGTTCATTAAATAATTCGGATTAAATGAGATAACATTTTTGCCGTCTGATTTATACGAATAACCATTATCAACATAATAATATCCGCTATTGATAATATAATTTATTACTTTGCTAAGCTCATCATTCGTTATGCTGCAGGAGTAAATACGTATTGAATCACTTTGGTTATCAAAGCCTTCTTTGATAATCCTGATTGCATCCTCATATTCATAAGCAATGTTATCGAAAGTTTCCGCTCCGTAAAATCGTCTGTTATCCCTTTCGGAAAGCACTGCCGAACCGGAAGCAAATAAGCTGTTCTTTGACATATATGAATTTTCATATACAAAAGCCAAACACAGAAAAATGACAACAGCAGCTATTAAAGCAATACCTTTTTTCATCACAACACCACCCTGAATGTCTTTTCTTATATTATATTATAATCCAATATGATTAACAACACTATATTTTCGCTATAAGGATTGAGTTTTTTTGTGCCGGATTATCCAAGAGATTTCCCATATAATCATATCTTGAGCCATGGCACGGGCAATCCCATGTTTTCGTTGTATGATTCCAATTCAAACGGCATTTCAGGTGAGGACATTTTAAAGATACAATGTAAAGTCTTCCTGCTTTACATCTGTACGCACCGCATTTCATACCGTTATAATGGATAATTCCTGCCGTATCACGTTTTATATCATTTGCCTGAAGATTTGTATAACACAGATGCTTTGAAAAACCGCAAATCGTTTCTGCTGCATTTTGAAATATCGTGTTTACAGAAGCAAAAATACTAAAACGAGCCGGAGAAAAGATACTGTTTTCATATCCGTTATTACCGCAAATCATATCTGAAATCATATTGGCACTAACCATTGCACTTGTCATTCCCCATTTATTAAAACCCGTTGCAACAAAAACGTTTGGATTTGTACTTACCAATCTTCCGATATAAGGAATTCCATCCAATGAAACACAATCCTGGGCTGACCAATCGTTTTCCACACTGAAATCCGGAAAGTACTTCCGTGCTTTCTTCACTAACAGTTCAAAGGAATTATGACCGTCCGTCTTCCCCGTTCTGTGTGCGCCTCCGCCGACAATAATATTATTCTTATACGTGCGAAGCGATAACCCGCCTTCTGCATCAATATACATTCCGTTTAAGCTTTTTGTCCACTTTGATGAAACAACATAGCTTCTTTCCTGATTTAATTTAAGAAAATAAAAACCGGGGAAATTTACAAACGGAAAATGACAGGCAAAAACTATATTTTCAGCTTTGATGTTTCCTCTGTCTGTTATCTGTAT
>JAIDJS010000131.1 GCA_029052085.1 Eubacterium sp. | reverse complement strand
ATATTATATTTTGCTTGAATTATTTTTACAATATGGCGAATTTGTATTAATAAAAAGTTTACTTTTCATATTTTACTTTTGATGATGATTTGGTCCATCAATAAAGCCTAAAATGCAATCAGCTGATACGGTACATTTTCTTATCTGCAAAAAAAATTTTAATTCATTTTGAATTAAAATCCAACAATGTAAAATGAATTGTAGTATAATGTTCCCATGGAGTGATTTTGTTTGCTCCGACTGCCGCCAAAAGAAAGACCTTGCAGGTTTCCCCGCAAGGTCTGATTTTATATTAACCTATTGTTAATTATTTAGAATTCTTGATTGCAGCCTGTGCAGCAGCAAGACGAGCAATCGGAACACGGAATGGTGAGCATGATACATAATCAAGACCGATTTCGTGGCAGAATTCAACAGAGCTTGGGTCGCCGCCGTGCTCACCGCAGATACCGCAGTGAATATTTGGACGAGTAGCCTTACCCTTTTCAACAGCCATCTTCATAAGTGAGCCAACACCAACAGTGTCAAGCTTAGCAAATGGATCGTTCTCGAAAATCTTTGCATCATAGTAAGCATCAAGGAACTTACCTGCATCATCACGGCTGAAGCCGTATGTCATCTGTGTAAGGTCGTTAGTACCGAAGCAGAAGAATTCAGCCTCTGTTGCAATCTGATCAGCAGTAAGAGCAGCACGAGGAATTTCAATCATAGTACCAACTTCATATTTCATATCGATGCCTGCAGCTGCGATTTCAGCATCAGCTGTTTCAACAACGATGTTCTTAACATATTTGAGTTCCTTTGTGTCGCAAGCAAGAGGAATCATGATTTCAGGGCAAACATCCCAATCAGCATGCTCTTTCTTAACCTCGATAGCAGCGCGGATAACAGCCTTAGTCTGCATCTTTGCAATTTCAGGATAGGTTACTGCAAGACGAAGTCCGCGGTGACCCATCATTGGGTTGAACTCGTGAAGAGAAGCAATGATAGCCTTGATATCTTCAACAGATTTGCCCTGTGAATCAGCAAGCTTCTTGATATCGTCTTCGTCTGTAGGAACAAACTCATGAAGAGGAGGATCAAGGAAACGGATTGTTACCGGGCAGCCCTCAAGTGCTTCATAAAGAGCCTTGAAATCGCCCTGCTGATAAGGAAGAATCTTTTCAAGAGCTGCTTCTCTTTCTTCAACTGTATCTGCACAAATCATTTCACGGAAAGCAGCAATTCTGTCTTCCTCGAAGAACATATGCTCTGTACGGCAAAGACCGATGCCTTCAGCGCCAAGCTCTCTTGCCTTCTTAGCGTCAGCAGGAGTATCAGCGTTTGTACGAACCTTTAATGTTCTGAACTCATCAGCCCAGCCCATGATTCTGCCGAATGTACCAGCGATTGTAGCATCAACAGTTGGGATAAGACCCTGATAAATGTTACCTGTTGAACCGTCAATTGAAAGCTCATCACCCTCGTGGAATTCAATACCTGCAAGTGTGAACTTTTTGTTTTCTTCGTCCATATTGATATCGCCGCAGCCTGAAACGCAGCAAGTACCCATACCGCGGGCAACAACAGCAGCGTGAGAAGTCATACCGCCACGAACTGTAAGGATACCCTGAGCAGCCTTCATACCTGTAATATCTTCAGGAGATGTTTCAAGACGAACAAGAACAACCTTTTCGCCTCTTGCGTTCCATTCAACTGCATCGTCAGCAGTGAATACAACTTTACCGCAGGCAGCACCCGGAGAAGCACCAAGTCCCTTTCCGATAGGTGTTGCAGCTTTGATAGCAGCAGCATCGAACTGAGGATGAAGAAGTGTATCAAGGTTACGAGGATCAATCATCTCAACAGCTTCCTGAGGAGTTCTCATTCCTTCGTCAACCAAATCGCATGCAATCTGTAAAGCAGCCTGAGCTGTTCTCTTACCGTTACGGGTCTGGAGCATATAGAGCTTACCGTGTTCAACAGTGAATTCCATATCCTGCATATCTCTGTAATGATCTTCAAGAGTAGCACAAACCTTTGTAAATTCAGCAAAAGCTTCAGGGAACTTCTGCTCCATTTCTGAAATGTGCATAGGTGTACGAACGCCGGCTACAACGTCTTCGCCCTGTGCGTTTGTTAAGAATTCGCCGAAGAGGCCTTTCTTACCTGTTGCAGGGTCACGGGTGAAAGCAACGCCTGTACCGCAATCGTCGCCCATGTTACCGAATGCCATTGACTGTACGTTAACAGCAGTACCCCATGAATAAGGGATATCGTTGTCACGGCGGTAAACGTTAGCTCTTGGGTTATCCCATGAACGAAATACAGCCATAACTGCACCCATTAACTGCTCCTTAGGATCGGATGGGAAATCAGTGCCGATTTTTTCTTTGTATTCAGCTTTGAACTGAGAAGCTAATTCCTTAAGGTCATCAGCAGTAAGCTCAACGTCAAGCTGAACACCCTTTTCAGCCTTCATAGCGTCAATAAGCTCTTCAAAATACTTTTTGCCAACTTCCATAACTACGTCAGAATACATCTGGATAAATCTTCTGTAGCAGTCCCAAGCCCATCTTGGATTGCCTGATTTTTCAGCAATTGCGTTAACAACATCTTCGTTTAAACCAAGGTTAAGGATTGTGTCCATCATACCCGGCATAGAAGCACGAGCGCCTGAACGAACGGATACAAGAAGAGGATTTTCCATATCGCCGAACTTTTTGCCGGTAATTTCCTCCATCTTTACAATGTACTCTTCAATTTCAGCCATAATGCCGTCATTGATTTTGCGGCCGTCTTCATAATACTGAGTACAAGCCTCTGTTGTGATTGTGAATCCCTGTGGTACCGGAAGACCGATATTTGTCATCTCTGCAAGGTTTGCACCCTTACCGCCGAGAAGCTCTCTCATTCCGGCATTACCCTCTGAGAAAAGGTAACAATACTTATTTGCCATACTGGGAATACCTCCTGTTTTTTTAATATTATTATACCTTGCAAACAGCCCTGCTTTAACTGAACACAGCTGTCCCACTGTATATTGTGGTAGTATTATATCATATATGTTTTAAAATTACAAATAAAATTTGAAAAAAACGGCAAATTTGGAATTTATATTGAAATGATACAAAAAATAGTGCATAATAGAATATATTTGAATGTAAATTATCACTATTTTTAATGGTTAAGGAGAATTTTACAATGAAATGTGCAATTATTCTTGCCGGAGGCAAGGGAACAAGAATGAAATCAGCTGCTCCGAAGGTTATGTGTGAGGTATTATTTCAGCCGATGCTTCATTATGTTATAAGAGCAGTTAAGGAAGCCGGCTGTGAAAAAATCTGCGTTGTAACAGGATATAAGCATGAAATTGTTGAAGCATATCTTGATGAAGAAATTGAAACGGCTTATCAGAATCCTCAGCTCGGAACGGGTCATGCCGTTATGATGGCAAAGGATTTTGTTGAAAAGCATAAAAAGGATGAAATTCTTATTTTAAACGGCGATGGTCCTATGATGAATGCCGAAACAATCAATCAGGTTTACGAATATCATATGGCAAATCAGAATTCCATTACTTTAACCTCGGCTCTTGTTGAGGATACAAATGGTATCGGCCATATCAAGAGGGATGAAAACGGAACGCTTCTCCGCATCGTTGAGCATAAGGATGCAACCGAGGAGGAAAAGCTGATTAATGAATCCAATGCGGGTATGTATTGGTTTAACGGCGAGGATCTGCTCTATGCCCTTGCCAATATTACAAACAATAATGCGCAGAATGAGTATTATTTAACAGACAGTCTGGAAATCTTGATTAATCAGGGTAAAAATGCAGGTGCCTATATCTGTGAAAACAGCGAGGTTATTCTGGGTGCGAATGACAGGGTTCAGCTCAATGGTCTTAACACTATTATGAGAAGAAATATAAATACTGCTCATATGATAAATGGTGTTGATATTCCAAGCACAGACGGCGTTATGATTGGTATGGATGTTAAAATCGGAAAGGAAACAACCATTCTTCCGAATACAATCATTCTTGGAAATACGGTTATCGGAGAAAGATGTACAATCGGTCCGAACACCTATATTAAGGATGGTATTGTAGGCAATGATGTTGTTCTTGATAATGTTAAGCTTACAGACAGCGAAATAGAGGATGGAACAGACTGCGGTCCTTTTGTTCAGGTAAGAGCAGGAAGTAAGCTTTGCAAGGGTGTTCATATCGGTAATTTTGTTGAGGTAAAAAATTCAACAGTCGGCGAGGGTACCAAGAGTGCGCACTTAACCTATATCGGCGATTCCGATGTAGGCAAAAATGTTAATTTCGGCTGCGGAACCGTTACTGTTAATTATGACGGAAAAAATAAGAACCGCTGTAAAATCGGCGATAATGCGTTCCTTGGCTGCAATACAAATCTAATTGCCCCTGTTGAGGTTGGAGATTTTGCTTTCACAGCAGCAGGCTCAACCATAACAGACAGTGTGCCGGATAACGCACTTGCCATTGCCCGTGCAAGACAGGTTAATAAAGAAGACTGGGTAACCGAAAAGAAGCCGTATAAAAATATGAAATAAGAAAATTTATCTGATATAAAAAGAGCAGCCTTGGCTGCTCTTTTTTTGCCTATTTTAAAATTTCTTTGCACGTAACAATGTCAACGCCTGTGTCAAAAAGATTTTTGATAACGATGTCGCCTGTGCGGATTGGTGTTTTAAGTTCAACATCATCAAGCATTTCCATAATCTCAAACATTTTATCCTTTGGGATTGCGCCGTTTGTTTTAACAGGGCATCGGCAGTATTCTGCGCTGTTTGTTTTAACAGTTGAGGTTATAACTCTTTTTGGATTTTTCAGTTCGTTTTTCCCGTATTCGGCACCTCTCGGGCAGGCATTGCCTGTTACGGCATAATCGTTTTCTTCATCAATTTTCAGATGGCAGCCCTTTGGGCAGGTTATACAAATCAATTCTTTCACTGCTTTATGCCTCCTCAACCGAAACCGTCAATTTAT
Organism: Eubacterium sp.; assembly: GCA_029052085.1. Classification (GTDB taxonomy): domain Bacteria; phylum Bacillota; class Clostridia; order Oscillospirales; family Acutalibacteraceae; genus Eubacterium_R. Next base: position 543 of record JAIDJS010000131.1, on the reverse strand, counting down.
TAGATACAATTCGCTTCATAAGTGCATTCGGAATTTTTATTTTTTCCATTTCGCCAGGCGCCAGATGCTCACGCCTGAACTTTGCAATCTGGTTATCTCCGTCCGTAACTACAATTGCAGAGTTTTTGAAAATCTGCCTTACCCTGAAGAAGATTTCTGCTTCCTCGGCATCCTTTCGTATTTTCTGCGGAACCGTGTAGCCAATGCCATTTCCGTTTGAAAGCGATATATAATCCGTTCTGCTCTTTTCGCCGTTCAAAACATAATCGGCGGCAGCTTTTCCTGCTTTCTGGCTTTCTGCCGTAACAAAGTCAACCAAATCGTGAACGTGAACAACATTTCCGCAGGCAAATATGCCGTCAACGGAGGTTTCCATGTTTTCAAAAACAACAGAACCGTTTGTTCGGCTGTCCATTTCAATTTCAGCAGATTTGGTAAGCTCGTTTTCAGGGATAAGACCAACGGATAAAAGAACCGTGTCGCAGTCAAAATGAATTTCGGTGCCTTCAATAGGCTATCTGTCTGCTCCAACCTTTGCTATGG
>JAIDJS010000130.1 GCA_029052085.1 Eubacterium sp. | reverse complement strand
CTGTAAAGCATATGTGCTTTACAGAGATTTTTTGTGTATTTTGTAAACATAGATTTATTTTTATTGCATTTATTCTATTTATTGGTATAATAACATTGTCTAACAAACTTTTGAGGTGCAAAATATGGATAATTACAGAAGAAAAACGAAAATAATTTGTACAATAGGTCCTGCCTCGTGTGAAAAAAAGGTTCTTAAAGAGCTTATGCTTTCGGGTATGAATGTAGCTCGTTTTAATTTTTCTCACGGAGATTATGAAACCTTTGAAAAATGGTTTCATAATGTTTGCGAGGTTCGTGAAGAGCTTGGTGCTCCTGTTGCAACATTGCTTGATACAAAAGGACCTGAAATTCGCCTTGGAACATTTGCGGCTTCTGATGGCGTTGAGGTTAAAAACGGGGATACTTATATTCTGACAACCGAAGAGGTTGAGGGCGATGAGAAAAAATGCTCTGTTTCCTATAAAAATCTGCCGAATGAAATCAAAAAGGATACAAGGATCCTTATCAATGACGGTCTTGTTTCCATGGTAGTAACAGAAATTCATAATCATGAAATTGTCTGTTGTGTTGAAGACGGCGGAAGACTTACGGACCATAAGGGTGTCAATGTTCCGAATGTATCGCTTGCTATGCCTTATCTTTCGGAAAAGGATATGCAGGATTTGAAATTCGGTGCAAAGCTTGGCTATGATTTTATTGCTGCTTCTTTTTGCCGTACAGAGGCGGATATTGCATATCTGCGCAATTTCTGCCATGCTCTTGGCTGGAATGATGTCCGTATTATAGCTAAAATTGAAAATCATGAAGGCGTTGAGCATATAGACGGAATCATTAAGGAAGCAGACGGAATTATGGTTGCCCGCGGTGATATGGGCGTTGAAATTCCGTTTGAGAAAATCCCTGCGCTTCAGAAAATGATTATTCATAAAGCTTTTGAAGCAGGTAAAATTGTTGTTACTGCAACGCAGATGCTTGAATCTATGGTAACGAATCCCCGTCCTACAAGAGCAGAGATAACCGATGTTGCCAATGCTATTTATGACGGCACCTCTGCCATAATGCTTTCAGGCGAAACGGCTATGGGTGCGCATCCTGTTGAGGCTGTTAAAACGATGGCTTCTATTGCTGAAACAACAGAGCAGGATATTGACTATGTTGAAGAATTCAATCTGAATATTCAGCGCCACGGAAAAAGAGATATTACCTCTGCTATTTCTCATGCAACGGTTACAACGGCGCACGATTTGAATGCAAAGGCAATTATCACGGTTACAAAGAGCGGAACAACAGCAAGGCAGATTTCCAAATACAGACCAACCTGTCCGATAATTTCTGCAACAACAAGCTGTAAGGTCCGCAGGCAGAATAATCTTTCCTGGGGTGTAATTCCCGTTATGTGCAACGAAAAATCCAATACGGATGAATTGTTTGAACACGCTGTTGAGGTTGCTCTTGAAACAGGGATAATCAAAAAGGGCGATGTGGTTGTAATAACTGCAGGAATTCCTCTTGGTCAAAGCGGAACAACAAATATGCTTAAAGCGCACGAGGTGTAAAATTTATGAAAAAATCAGCTAAGCTTGTTATAGGAATTGTTGTTGCTTTAGCAATAATTATTGCAATTTTTTTCGGATATAATGCCGTTATGAGCGATATTAAAGGCACGGAAAATAAAAATGCAGAGGATTGCAATATTTATCTAAAAAGTGCTGCACAGTATGATGTTGCGGCTGAATTAAAGAAAAACGGAATCATTATTGATGATTCCATTTGGTCCTTGTGGATGGACAGGCATTATCCTGATTTTGAATATATAAACGGCGAATATTATATGAATGCTGATATGAGCTATGAGGAAATTGCCAAGAAGCTTCAGAATCCTGATATCAGCCACAGACCTGTAACTGTTGCAATTCCTGAGGGATATAACATCTTTGATATTGCAAAAACGCTTGAGGAAAACGGAGTTTGCAAAAAGGAAGAGTTTTACAGGGCGGTTTCAACAACAGAGGATTACAACTATAGCTGGCTTGAGGATTTGCCCAAAGATAATAAAAATGTAGGCTTTATTTTAGAGGGATTTCTTTTCCCGGCAACCTATGATTGGGCGGAAAATATGACAGCGCTTGAGGTTGTTGATGATATGCTGGGGGCATTTGATGCGAGGCTCAGCGGCGATATAACAGAGTATTGCGAAAAAAACAAGATGTCTTTGTATGAATTTATAACGCTTTGCTCCATTGTTCAGGAGGAAAGCTTTTCCATTGAGAGTGCCGAGAATATTGCCTCCGTTCTGATAAACAGGCTTGAAAAGGGCTCAAAGCTTCAATGTGATGTTACTTATTTTTATGCAAAGGAACTGCTTGATTACGGCTTTTCAAGGGATGTTTACGACAGCTATTATACCTATCGCTGCCCGGCGCTTCCTTCGGGTCCTATAACCAATTCGGGTATGGAGGTTGTAAACGCCGTTATTAATCATCCGGATACGGATTATCTTTTCTTCTTTTCCGATTTAAACAGCGAATTCCATTTTGCTTCAACAGGAGAAGAGTTTGAAAGATTAAAGCAGCAGTATCCTTGGCAGTAAACAATTTATAGATGTAAAAGGACAGGTGCTTCTGTCCTTTTTGTTTTTCTTGCAATAAGCTTTATAAATTGATATAATGTAAACATCTATCTGAAAGGATGATGTTTAATGTCTAAACTTGATAAGGATTATATAGGCCTTTGTAAAAAAATTCTCAGCGAGGGAACAGAGGTTGTAAACAGAACAGGGATAAATACAATCAAGGTGTCTGCTCATCATTTTCATTTTGATTTGTCAAAGGAATTTCCGATTTTAACAACAAAGCAGGTGTTTATACGGCAGGCAGTGCTTGAAATGCTTTGGATTTATCAGGCGCAGTCAAATGATGTAAGATGGCTTCAGGAGCGTGATGTCAATATCTGGAATGAGTGGGAAATAGACGAAGAGGGTATATGGACCGCTACGCAGATGCTTCCCGATGAAAACGGCAGACTTGTAAAAAAAACGATTCATAAGGATTTCGGCAAGGAATATGCGCATACAATCGGAACGGCTTACGGCTATATTGTTAAAAAATTCCATATGATAGATAACCTTATTGATAAGCTTAAAAATCATCCCGAAGACAGAAGAATGCTTATTACTTTATGGCAGAATGATTATCTCGATACTGCTGTTCTTCCAAGCTGTGTGTGGAGCAGTGAATGGGATGTAACGGACGGAAAGCTCAATTGCTGGGTGCATCAGCGAAGCTGTGATGTTCCTCTTGGCTTACCGTTTAATATTACTCAGTATGCAGTGCTTTTGTCTATGCTTGCGCAGGTCTGCGGTTTGCAGGTCGGCACGCTTGATTGGAGTATCAAGGATGCTCATATTTATGTAAATCAGATAGACGGAATAAAAGAGCAGATCAGAAGATTTGATGAAGAGGGCGACCTTCCTGCACCGAAACTCTGGCTCAATCCCGATGTGGATGATTTCTTTAAATTTGACAACAGCAGGGACTGCAGGGATGTTAAACTGATTGATTATAAGCATCTGGGCAAAATTTCTTTTCCGATAGCACAGTAAAAACAGTATTTTTAGGAGGTATTTATGAAAGTTTCCATGATTGCGGCATTGGGCAGAAATAATGAAATAGGAAAGGGAAATGATCTTGTTTTTCATTTTCATAATGATATGAAATTTTTCAGGGAAACAACAATGGGCGGTACTGTTGTTATGGGCAGAAAAACCTTTGAATCGCTGCCGAAGGTGCTTCCGAAAAGAAGAAATATTGTTATTTCAACAAACAAAAATCTTGAAATAGAGGGTGCAGAGGTGTGTTCCTCTATTGAAGAGGCAATGAAGCTTTTTGAAAATGATGAAAAGGTTTTCATTATAGGCGGCGGCAGAATTTACAGCGAATTTTTACCTGTTGCGGATAAGCTTTATTTAACAGAGGTAGATGCTGAATGTGCTGATGCGGATACCTTTTTCCCCCGTTTTGATAAAACCGAATGGTCAAGAGAGGTGCTTGCAGAGCATAACGAGGATGGAATTGATTATAGGCATATTCTTTATACAAAAAAGTGTTGACAAATTCTGACGGCTGTGTTAATATATCCTCACAATAAAGAAGAACACAGCTCGTTCTCCCCTTAAGCAAAGGCAAAAAGGGCAATATTTCAACGGATTATTGAAGTGCGGGCATTTTGTGTTCGCACTTTTAATTTTTTTACAAAGAGGTGTTTTTTATCAGCAAGGAAGCTCCACAGCTTAATGGCGAAATCAGAGACAAGGAAGTTCGTGTAATCACTGCAGATGGTGAACAGCTTGGCATAATGAGTGCCAGAGATGCGCAGCAGGAAGCAGATAAAAGAGGGCAGGATTTAGTTAAAATCGCTCCGCAGGCAAAGCCGCCTGTTGTTAAAATTATGGATTACAGCAAATTTCGTTACGAACAGGCTAAGCGAGAAAAGGAAAATCGCAAAAAGCAGAAAACTGTTGAAACAAAAGAAATTCGACTTTCGCTCAATATTGATATCGGAGATTTCAACACAAAGGTAAACCATGCAAAGAAATTTCTTTCCAAGGGCGATAAGCTCAAGGTTTCTATCCGTCTTCGCGGCCGTGAAATGGCACATCCCGAAATCGGAACAGCCAATATGGAAAGATTTGCTCAGGCACTTGGCGAGGATGTAAATATTGATAAAGCACCAAAGCTTGAAGGCAGACAGATTTTAATGTTCCTGTCTTCAAAAACGAACAAATAAATTTTGGAGGAATAAATTATGCCTAAGATTAAAACTCACAGCGGCGCTAAAAAGCGTTTCAAAACAACAAAAAGCGGCAAGGTTAAGCGTGCTCATGCTTATACCTCACACATTCTTACAAAGAAATCAACAAAGCGTAAGAGAAATCTTCGTAAAACTGCTGTTGGCGATGTAACAAACCAGAAGCAGATGAAGAGACTTGTTCCTTATAAATAAAAACATCGCCTTTCGGCAATTTGGGAATTACTATTTTACGGTTTAACAATAATTGGAGGTATTTAAGTTATGGCAAGAATTAAAGGCGCTTTAGCTACTCGTAAAAGAAGAAAGAAAGTATTAAAGGCTGCTAAAGGTTATTACGGCAGCAAACACAGCCTTTTCAAAACTGCTAAACAGGCAGTAATGAAGAGCGGTCAGTACGCATATATCGGAAGAAAGCAGAAGAAGAGAGAGTTCCGCAAGATGTGGATTACACGTATCTCTGCTGCCTGCAAGATGAATGGTATGAACTATTCAACATTTATGAATGGTCTTAAAAAAGCCGGTATTGATCTTAACAGAAAAATGCTTGCTGAAATCGCTGTTGCTGATGCAGAAGCATTTACAGCTCTTGTTGCAGCAGCAAAGGCTGCACTCTAATATTTAGATAAAAAAGACAAAGATATTTTCTTTGTCTTTTTTAATTTTTATGTTGCACTTTTTTTCTATATAATGTATTATAATTTATATCTTAATATAAGGGCTTAGTTTTATGG
>JAIDJS010000013.1 GCA_029052085.1 Eubacterium sp. | reverse complement strand
GCATAACAAATAATGCATTTACCGCAAGTATTCGTGAAAGAAAAAGGGAACTTGGAACGCTTCGTGCAGTAGGCATTTCAAGAAAAGAATCTGTTGAATCGTATGTACGCCAGCTTCTGAAAACCTTTGCAATCGGCTATGGTATTGGCTTTGGAATGTTTACGGTAATCTATTTTGTCTGTGCAATGGTTGTTTATTTCAAAAATCAAAGCATTAAGGCTTATGTAAGCAGCTTAGAGTTTGTGTTTGATTTCAATCCGTGGGTAACTGTTCTGTTCTGCGTTATCCTGTTTGGCATATGCAGTATAAACCTGTGGGTGAAAATCCGAAAAGAAATGAAAAACAGTATTATAGATAATATAAGGGAGTTATAGAGATGATGAAAAAAATTGTTGCATTTATTACAGTGTTTATGCTGTGCCTTTCCTTTGCTCTTCCTGCCTTTGCAGAAGAGGCGGAAACAACTGTGGATGGTTCATTGCCAAGAGTAATGCTTTCTTCCTATAGTATTGAGGGCGATAGTATTTCCCCAGATAAAGAAAAGGAAATTGAAATTGTAATAAAGAATTACAGCTCAAAAAAAGCAATATACAATATTAAGCTTTCCCTAACAGAAGATTCAGGTGATATCAGACCAAAGGGAACAGGAACAAAGTATGTAAGCAAAATAGGTGCAAACAGCACATACACCTGGAAAGTGCCTATCATTGCTTCAAAAACCGCTCAGACGGGGGAACATAAGCTTTTACTCAATGTTGAATATGAGGATAAATACTATTCGTCATATTCCGCATCCGATGTTATATACGTTAATATAAAGCAGTCGGTTTCTCTTGACTATGATTCCATTCAGCTTCCTGTAAAGGTAACACAGGGGAATACGGAAACCGTTTCACCAAATCTGATGAATACAGGAAAAAGCACAATAAGAAACTGCAAGCTCAGCTTTGATATTGACGGACTTGAAAGCGGGGGAGTGCTGTTTATCGGAGAAATTCCTGCGGGTTCAAGTACAGCAGGCAGTGCTAATCTTCGTGTAAGCTCAGAGAAGCTTGGAGAGGTTAAAGGAACGGTTACCATTTCCTATGAGGATGAGTTCGGAAAAGCTTATTCCGAAAAGGTAGATGTTTCAACTACGATTGAGGAAAAGAAAGAGGTTGCTGAAGAAGAAAAAAAGGAAGAAAAGAAAAATCCTCTTTGGTGGCTCTTTCTTGTAATAGGCACAGCAGCAGGCGGTGCTTTGGGCTTTGGTATTCCTGCAATTATCCGTTCAAATAAACAGCGTAAAGAGGACGAAATGAGATTATAATAAAAAGCGAACGCTGGGTGTCCCCGGTGTTCGCTTTTTTTATGGTATCTCTTGAAATTTTTCGGTTTTATATTTATTATATATGTT
>JAIDJS010000129.1 GCA_029052085.1 Eubacterium sp. | reverse complement strand
TTATTTATATGTATTTAAAAGAGTATAAGCAGTTAAGAAAAAGTTAAAAAATCGTTGTATTTTACACCAATATATTATTTGTAAAAAGTTCTTTATATTTCTCCAAAAGTATGCTACTATAAATATGAAGAAAATTGCAAGTGCAAAAGCGTGCTTGCTCAACAAACAGCTTGCGAAAAGAAATATTTATTTTATAAATTACGCTGTTTCGCAAACTGCAGTAAAAAGGGGTAAATTTTATGCAGCATGAAATCACAGCAAAACAAAGGCTTCTTGACGAAAACGGAAATATTGCCGAACCGGGCTTTGCAAAAAAGCTTTTCTGGCAGTACAGCAGAGATGATATTAAAGCGCCGAAGTGGAGAATTAAGGAATGGGATTATTATTACATAGGAAATCAGGATTATGGTTTATGCCTTACCCTTTCGGATGCTGGCTTTGTAAGCTGCCTTTCGGTTTCACATCTTGAATACGGCGAAAATCCCGTTCAGTTTAACGATTCAGAGCTTGGTCCTTTTCCGCTTGGCAAGCTCAATCTTCCCGCAACAAGCGAGATTGGCAATGTAAGCGCAAAGGTAGGCACCTGCGATATGCATTTTGAGAATGACGGCACAAAGCGCAGACTTTACGGTTCTTACGACAATTACTGCAACAGCAAAAAGGCGCTTGTATTCGATGTTACCTTAACGGAAATCCCCGAAGAAAGTATGGTTATTGCAACTCCTTTTGATAAGGATAAGCATTTTTATTATAATCAGAAAATCAATTGTATGCGTGCAGACGGCTTTTTTGAATTTAACGGAAAGCGCTATGAATTCAACAGAGAAAACGGCTCGCTTGCAACACTGGACTGGGGAAGAGGCGTCTGGACTTATGACAATACATGGTATTGGGGATCCGGACAGATGGTGCTTGACAGCGGAGATACCTTTGGCTTCAACATCGGCTACGGCTTCGGAAACACCTCGGCAGCAAGCGAAAACATGCTGTTTTACAACGGAAAATCCCATAAATTAGAGGATATTACATTTAATATTCCAATGGAAAACGGCAAATACCAATATACCAAGCCGTGGACATTTACATCATCGGACGGCAGATTTGAAATGGAATTCAAACCGATTATAGACAGACAGGCTCCATTTGATGTTAAGGTAATCTGTATGCTTCCGCATCAGGTTTTCGGTTTGATTTCAGGAACGGCAATTCTTGACGACGGCATGGAAATCAAGATTAAGGACAAATTGGTTTTTGCAGAAAGAGTACATAATAAATGGTAAAATGGATTATATAGACAGACTGACAGAACTAAGAAATGACAGAGATATAAAACAATCAACAATAGCAGAAATATTAGGCGTTAAGCAATCAGCCATTTCAAAACATGAAAAAAGGCGGGCACAATATACGGTTGATGACATCATAAAGCTGTGCCGTTTTTATAACATATCCGCTGATTACATTTTAGGATTACCCGAAAATTCAGAATTTCCGAAAAGAGATTAACAAAAAAAGGAAGAGCGTTGCTCTTCCTTTTTTCATATTTACTTTAAGAAGCCCTGAACGATAACCTCTTCTGCCTCTTCTTCATTCATTCCGAAGGTCATCAGCTTAAGAAGCTGATCGGAATTGATTTTACCGATTGCCGCTTCGTGAACAAGCTGGGCATCCGCACTGGCTGCATCAATTTCAGGAATAGATGCAATTTTTGCGTGATCCATAATAATGGAATCGCACTGAACATGCGCACGGCATGCGCAGTTTCCGATAACCTTAGGATGGAAAACCTGAACCGAATCGTTTTTGCCGACACTTCGGCTGACAATCTGACAAACCGATTCATCGCCGTTCATATTGATTTCAACATTGGATTCCGCAAACTGCTTTCCGTGGGTCATAAGCCTTTCGGTAATCGTAAGCTTGGAGCCCTTTTCAAGATTTGCAGTTGTATCTCTTTTCGTTGAATCAACGCCCTTTATCTGCACCATTTCCATTTCGGCAGAAGCATTTTCATCAAGGTTTACAACCGTAACGGGATTTAAAATTCTTGCACCTGTTCCCTCTCCCTCGCCGTAATGCTTTTCAACATATTTTACCTTTGCACCCTTGCCTACATAAAAGGTATGAATGCCGTCGTGCTGGCTTTTTTCACTGCCGGAATTATGGATTCCGCAGCCTGCAACAATAACAACATCACTGTTTTCGCCGATATAAAAATCATTGTAAACAACATCTGTCATTCCGGTTTCCGAAAGGATAACAGGAATATGCACGCTTTCATTCTTTGTATTCGGAGCAATTCTGATATCAATACCCGGCTTATCCTCCTTCGGGATAATTTCAATATGCTCCGTGCTTCTTCTGCCCATTGCAGAGCCGTTTTTTCTGATATTATATGCACCGCTAGGAATCTCGTGGAGATCCGCAATGGTTTTAAGCATTTCCGAATCTATTTTAAGCATTGATTATCCCTCCTTTCTGAAGCTGCAGGCGCTTTCACTGCTAAGCTGCTTTAAAAGCTCAGGGAAAATTTCATCCTTTGCACCCTGCTTTGCGATTTTTCCGTTTGCAATAATCACGATTTCATCAGCAAGCTGCATAATTCTTTCCTGATGACTTATAATCAGCACGCTTTCGTGGCGGTTTTTAGAAATCATTTTAAAGCTTTCAACAAGCTTTGCAAAGCTCCAGAGATCTATTCCTGCTTCGGGTTCATCATAAATGGCAAGCTTAAGATTTCTTGCCATAAGAGAGGCAATTTCAATTCGTTTAACCTCTCCGCCCGAAAGGGAGGTATCCACCTCACGATTCAGATAATCGGCAGAGCAAAGACCTACGCTTGTTAAATAAGCAGAGCATTCATCGCTTGGAAGCTCACTGCCGTGCGCAAGGCTTAAAAGCTTGCGTACAGTAAGCCCTTTAAACCTCGGCGGCGTCTGGAAGCCATATCCGATGCCAAGCTTTGCTCTTTCATTGATTGGCAAATCCGTAATATCCATGCCGTCAAAAAGAATTTTACCGCCTGTCGGCTTTTCAATTCCCATAATAAGCTTTGCAAGCGTTGATTTACCGCCGCCGTTCGGGCCGGTAATAACAATAAATTTTCCGCTTTCTATTTTAAGATTGATTTTATCTATAATTTCAAGCTCTCCGTTCGGAGAATCAACCTTAAACTCCACATCCTTTAATTCTATCATATACTACTCCTTTCCAGAGAAAAATTCTTTTGCCACTCTGACACTTTCCATTGCATCCTTCGTATACCAATCTGCGTGAATCATATCTGCGTAGGACTGGGTTAAAACCGCACCGCCTACAAAAACTTTAGCATCTGTATTTTCGTGAAGAAGCTTGATTGTTCTTTCCATTGACGGAACCGTAGTTGTCATAAGCGCAGAAAGCCCCACAAGCTTAACATCATTTTCCGCAACGGCTTTAAGGACATCCTCTTCGGGAACATCCTTTCCGAGATCTATAACATCAAATCCATAATTGGCAAGCAGCACCTTAACAATATTCTTGCCGATATCGTGGATATCGCCGTGAACCGTTGCAAGAACAATTTTATCTCCGTTTTTCTGCTTTGCACCGCTGAGTATCATGTTTTCCTTGATAACATCAAATGCCGCTTTTGCCGAATCCGCGCTCATAAGAAGCTGGGGCAGAAAGATTTTATTTGACTCAAAGCCTGCTCCGACCTCATCAAGTGCGGGAATAATATGATTATTTATAACATCAAGCGAATCATTATCCTTTAGAAGCTCTTTCGCACAGGCTGCAGCATCCTCCTTCATACCTTTAACAATTGCTGTATGAAGCGTAACCGTTGCTTCTGCTTTCGGTGCTTCCGAAACCGTTACGCTTTCTATATATTCAGCGCAGTTTTCATCAAGAGCAGAAAGCGCATTAAACGAATAATAGGCATTCATCATAGCCTGTGACTGCGGATTGATAATTCCTGCCGAAAGTCCGCTCTGAAGCGCAAGCGTAAAGAAAGCGGTATTGACTGCTTCCCTTTTCGGCAGACCAAAGGAAATATTTGACACACCGAGAACCGTATGAACGCCAAGCACCTCTCTGATATATTTAACGGCCTTAAGCGTTTCGATTGCATTGTTAACATCCGTGCTTATCGTCATCGTCAGCGCATCAACAATAAGGTCTTTTTTCTCGATACCGTATTCAGCGGCAGTATTTATAATTTTTTCTGCTATTTTAATTCTGCCCTCTGCATTTTCCGGTATACCGTTTTCATCCAGACAAAGACAGACAACAACTGCTCCGTATTTTTTAGCAAGAGGAAAAACCTCTTTCATATTCTTTTCCTTGCCGTTTACGGAATTCAGCATCGGCTTTCCATTGTAAATGCGAAGCGCCGCTTCAAGAGCAGCAATATCCGTTGTATCTATCTGAAGGGGAGTTGAAAGCACACTCTGAAGCGCATAGACAGCACTTTTCATCATTTCTATCTCATCAATTTCGGGAAGACCTACATTTACATCAAGAATATGAGCACCTGCATCCTTCTGTGCAATTCCCTCTTTTATAATATAATCTATATCGTTGCGCCGTAAAGCTTCCTTAAACAGCTTTTTGCCCGTTGGGTTAATCCTTTCGCCGATAACAATTGGCTTTTCGGTAAGCTCAATCGTTTCACTGTAGGAAGAAACCAGACTGTGCGCCTTTTTATCCGGAATACTTTCGGGTATATCCGCACAAAGCTTAATCATCTCTTCAAGATGCTTAGGCGTTGTTCCGCAGCAGCCACCAAGATAAGACACACCAAGCTCCGCCATTTTCTTCATATCCCCGGCAAATTCAGACGGAGAAACATTATAAACCGTTTTTCCGTTTACGCTTTCGGGAAGCCCTGCATTCGGCTGAACAATAATCGGCAGACTTGTCCACTTTCGGATTTCCTCAACAAACGCAATCATCTGCTTCGGACCGAGTCCGCAGTTAAAGCCGATGGCATCAACACCAAGACCCTCCAGCATTACAACGGCTGTTTTTATATCCGCACCCGTAAGAAGCCTTGCGTTTTCATCAAAAATCATTGTAACAAGAACAGGCAGATTGCAGTTTTCCTTTGCCGCAAGAACAGCCGCCTTGATTTCATAGGTATCACTCATTGTTTCAATAAGCACAACATCTGCGCCGTCTTTGCCTGCGTTTATCATTCCTGCAAAAACATCAATTGCATCATTGAAATCCAAATCGCCCATAGGCTTAAGAAGCTTGCCTGTAGGGCCGATATCAAGGGCTACCTTTCTGCCTGCCTTTTTTGCAATTTCAACGCCCTTTCTGATAACCTCTTCATAGTTCTCCATTTTCAGGCGGTTTGCACCAAAGGTGTTTGTTGTAATATATTCACAGCCTGCCGCTGCATAAGCCTTATGAACGGCAAGCACCTTTTCTTCATCTGTTAAGTTCAGAAGCTCCGGCAGCTCGCCTGCCTTTAGGCCTGCCGATTGAAGCATTGTTCCCATGCTTCCGTCAAAAAATTTAATCTTCATAATCGATTCCTGTAAAAGCCGTAACTGATTTTGTTGGTATCATCTGGCAGGTATCCGTTAATGTAATACCGCACCTTTTGGTTATTTCAAGAAGGCAGAACAGCTTTTTCTGCTCGGATATATCCAAATCAAAATAACCCGGTGAATATCTCTGCCTTGTGTTTACATGATTTTCCTTTTCAATATTTTCCTGAACTGCATCGCAGATTTCTTCAATTTTAGAGGCAAGCACCGCCTGCATTACAGCAAGCCCGGCACCCTCGGATCTGTATCTTCTAAGAAGCCTGTCCCCTTCCGTACCGACCGTTGCTGCCAGCACGGCAACCTTTGAGCAGCCCTTTAAATTCTCTGCAAGCTGTTTGCTTTTAAACTCAAAATTTTCAATGATAAGTGTATCTTCAGTAACAATGCAATCAAAAATTCTGTATATGCTTTTCGGCTCAACAGTCTGATCAACCTCATTCATAAGGCGGTCTATCAAATTTAAAAGCCTTTCATCATCTATTGTGCTTCTTGTTCTTAAATATCTCAATATTTCTGCTTTATTCATTTATGATTTCAGACAAGCCTTTCATTATAGATTCTGCCACATCGGGCTTATTCATTGTATAAATGTGTATATTATTCTGCCCGTTTGCCATTAAATCTATAATCTGCTCCGTTGCATAAATTATTCCTGCCTGTTTCATAGCCTTTGGATTTTCGCCAAAGCGCTCAAGGATTTTCATAAACTTTTTAGGAAAAGCACAGCCCGAAAGCTCAACGCTTCTTTTAATCTGATTCGCATTTGTAATCGGCATAATGCCTGCAATAAGCGGAACATCTATCCCCTTTATTGCGCAGTTTTCCCTAAAGCGATAAAAAATCTCATTATCAAAAAACATCTGCGTTGTAAGAAAATCAACACCGCAGTCCACCTTTTCCTTAAGATGCTGAAAATCCTCAACCCTGTTTGCACTTTCGGGATGAATTTCGGGATAGCACGCACCGCCGATACAGAAATCCCCATGCTCCCTGATTGTATTAACAAGCTCATAAGCATAATGAAAATGCTGTTCATCTGGAAAAACAAAGCCCTGCGGAATATCCCCTCTCAATGCAAGTATATTTTCAATGCCGTTTTCTTCAAGTTCATTCAGAACGGTATCTATTTTATTTTTGCTTGAAGTAAGGCAGGTTAAATGGGAAAGCGGCGTAATACCATTGTTCTTGATTTCAGCTGCAATCTCTGTAGTAAAGCCGGAGGTTGTTCCTGCCGCACCATAGGTTACGCTCATAAATGCAGGACTGCTTTTTGCCATTTCACAAACAACCGCTTTTGTGGTTTCAATCTTGCTCCATTCCTTCGGAGGGAATACCTCAAAGGAAACATTTACCTTATTATTTTTTAATATATCGGAAATTTTCATTGTAGCCACCTCTTGAATGTAATATTGTATCAAATTATTATAATAAATTCAATACCATTTCATACAAAACAAGTAGGTTTTTTACTGATTACATTGTTTCGTATTAAGCGCATCAAATGCAGCAATCGTTTCAAGCGAGTCACCAAGCTGGGAAAAGAACGCTCCCAGAGCGTTTATTTCTTCGGCACTTTTCCCCTCTGCAATCGCACAGGCAAGAGCCGAAACAGACATATTTACGGCACACGGATCTATAAATAACACCTTCTTGTCGTAAATTATAAATTAGAAAACCACATGAAAAAACGAGAAAAAAAGAGAAATAAAGAGCAATGATATATTTTTATAAATTTGTTATTGACGAAAAAACCTTCTTGTGCTATTATATTCCCACGCATTAAAAATGTAATTAACTATTAACGGAGGAAAACAAAATGTCAACATTTATGCCAAAAGCTAACGAAGTTGAACGCAAGTGGTATGTTATTGACGCTGAGGGCAAGCCTCTCGGAAGAGTTGCAGCAGAAGCAGCTGTTCTTCTTCGCGGCAAGCACAAGCCAATCTTTACTCCAAATGTAGATTGCGGCGATTTCGTTATTATTATCAACACAGATAAGGCTGTTCTTACAGGCGATAAGCTTAACAAGAAGCTTTATCAGCATCACACAGGTTATATCGGTAACCTTAAGGAAGTTAAATACGGCACACTTATGAATGAAAAAAGTGATTTTGCTATGGAGCTTGCTGTTAAGGGTATGATTCCAAGCACAACACAGGGCAGAAAGCAGCTTACAAGATGCCACATTTATAAGGGCGCAGAACACAAGCATGAGGCTCAGAAGCCTGAAGCTTGGGAAATGTAAGGGAGGTTTATAGATTATGTACGAAACAAATCCTTATTTCTACGGCACAGGCAGAAGAAAAGAATCTGTAGCAAGAGTTCGTGTTTATGCAGGAACCGGTAAAATTACCATTAACGACAGAGATATTGATGATTATTTCGGTCTTGGCACACTTAAGCTTATCGTTCGCCAGCCACTTAATCTTACAGAAAC
>JAIDJS010000128.1 GCA_029052085.1 Eubacterium sp. | reverse complement strand
GTCTAGTGTTCTGTCTGTTCTATCAATGCCGATTATCGTTGCAGTAGCATCAATTATTTAAAATGTATAATTAACGAAGTGTGAATTTTGTGTTAATTTAGGATTGAACAGATTGTAAAATAATCCTTTTTTAAAGTATAATTAATGTTAGTGATGAGAATAGGATTATTTTAAGTTTAAGGAGTGAAAAAATTGAAGTTATTAATTACAATTATCTCAAATAAGGATATAGAAAAGGTTTTAGAGGCATTAAGCAAAGCGGGCTTTTTTGCAACTAAGATTTCCACAACAGGTCAGTTTCTTGAAGGCGGGCATTCCTGTATTTTCATAGGTGTTGAAAAGGAAAGGATTGACGAGGCCTTTGATGTTCTTTCAGGCAATGTTACAAAAAGAATTGTCAGGCAGCATGGCGTAAGCAGCACGATTGCCGGTACGCTTTTGAAACAGCCGGTTGATGTTGAAGAATATGGCGGAGTTTGCTTTGTCATTGATGTTGAGGATTTCAGAAAGTTTTAATTATGAATTTCAATCATTTTCTTGGAAATGAAAAAGTTAAAGAGCAAATATCGTTTTTATTGAATTCTGACAGATTGCCCCATGCTATAATTTTAGAGGGCGAAAATGGTATCGGAAAGCGAACGCTTGCCCGTGAAATAGCTGCTGCGCTTGTCTGCCGTTCGGGTGTAAACAAGCCCTGCTACGAATGTGCCCAGTGTCAGAAGGCTGAAAAGGGTTATCATCCGGATGTTTTTGAGTATAAGCCAAAGGGCGGCGCAAGGTCCTTTCATGTTGAAACGGTAAGAAATGTTATAAACAATGTTTATGTTGCACCGAATGAAGCTGATTATAAGGTTTATATTCTCTGCAATGCTCATTTTATGAATGACAGTGCCCAGAATGCACTTTTAAAGGTGCTTGAAGAGCCGCCGTCATATGCTGTTTTTATTCTTACTGTTGAAAATAAATCTTCAATGCTTGAAACGGTTTTGTCCCGTTCAGTGGTGTTAAGCCTTGAGGGGGTTGATGCAAATTCGGGAGCAGAGCTGATTGCGAATAAGAATGAAGATATTGATTTTTCAACTGCACTTGAAGCCGTTATTGCGTTTAAAGGTAATATCGGCAGGGCAGAGGAAAGCATCGCAGGCGGCGAAATGCAGAAAACGATTGAATTTGTAAATAATATCTGCCGGGCGCTTATTGCGGATAATGAATATGAGCTTATTAAATGTACAGCAAAGCTTTCAGGCAGGAATGAGATATGCACGGTGCTTAACTTGCTTAAATCTGTTTTCAGGGATGCTGTTATAGGCTCTAAAACAGGGGAGTATCTTTCCGGCAGAGAGGATGCTGTTAAATCTCTTTCAAGAAAATTTACGGATGCTATGCTTATCAAGCTTTATAATACGGCAGATGAATTGATTATAATGGTAAATAAAAATGCCAATCCTGCGCTTCTTGCAACAAAAATTTGCTACAGCTTGCGCAGAGCAATAGACTTATAGAGCGTACTGCTCTTCGGAGGAACATATAATGACACAGGTTGTTGGAGTCAGGTTCAGAGATACCGGAAAGGTGTATTTCTTTGATCCTAATAAATTGAATATTCACGCGGGGGATAATGTTATTGTTGAAACAGCCCGCGGTGTGGAATGCGGCGTGGTTGCCGAAGCGAACAAAGAGGTTGAGGATGACGAAATTGTTGCTCCTCTCAAGCCTGTTATCAGAATTGCAACAGATGCTGATATGAAAGTTGTTGAAGAAAACAAGCAGAAGGAAAAAAATGCTTTTGATATCTGCGTTAAAAAGATAGAAGAACATAAGCTGGATATGAGCCTGACGAATGTAGAATATACATTTGACGGCTCCAAAATCATATTTTATTTTACTGCTGAAGCAAGAGTTGATTTCAGAGAGCTTGTTAAGGATTTGGCAGGTACTTTCCATTCAAGAATAGAGCTTCGCCAGATTGGTGTAAGAGATGAGTCAAAGATGCTCGGCGGTTTAGGTATCTGCGGAAGACCGTTCTGCTGTTCAACATTTCTGAATGATTTTCATTCTGTTTCAATAAAAATGGCAAAGGAGCAGGGCTTAAGCCTTTCTCCGGGCAAAATAAGCGGAACCTGCGGAAGGCTTATGTGCTGCCTGAAATATGAGCAGAATTCGTATGATTATCTTCAGAAAATTACTCCGCGAAAGGGCTCTGTTGTTGATTTTCGCGAAGGCAGAGGAACGGTTGTAGATGTTTCTCTTTTAACGGGAAGGCTTAAGGTAAGACTTGACAGTAATCCCGATGGTGCGCCTGTTACTGTAAACAGGGAAGAGGTTGTTGTTGTCAAAGAAGGCAGGCAGCAGGGTGTTTCCAGACAGGAGGCAGAGATGCTTAAGCATCTTGAAAAAAATTAGCTACAACTAACCGTATATTTTTCTTGCAAATTGAAAATATTGTGTTATATTAATAATAGGATATTAATACAGGAGGTGTTATAGGATGGCATACAAAATTTCAGACGATTGCATTTCTTGCGGTGCATGCGCAGGTGAATGCCCTGTAGGTGCTATTTCAGAAGGCGATGGTAAGTTCGTGATTGATGCTGATACTTGCATTTCATGTGGTGCATGTGCAGGTGTTTGCCCGGTTGGTGCTCCTTCTGAGGACTAATTTGATTGAATCAAAAAATTACAGCTACCCATTTGGGTAGCTGTTTTTTTGAATCCAAATGATAAAATCACTTTAATTCTTTGATATCTCTATCTATTTCAGATTGCTCCAATACGGATAGGTTTTCATACGGATAACTGCAAAGAACGCTGTCCAGATATTTGATTCCGCAGAAATACCTGCAGATAGATGTGTTTTTAACAGCACATTTATGCTCGTTGGTGTTTTCAGCTTGATTCCAGGGACAAACGGAATTTCCGAAAGCTTCATTGCTGAAATCAATATCCATATTGGAACCGATTATATTTTTTATTTTGTTGTTCATATTACACTATCCTTTATTTCATCTTTCAACTATGTCCGTAACAGTAATCTTATTTTCTTTAGCTGTGAATTTGATTTCAAAATCTGCAAACGGAAATCCATAGGATTTTTCTATATCTTTTTTATAAGACGGGCGGGGATCGTCCTGAAGCACTTTTAAGAGTGCTTCTCTTTTATTTTCAGGGATTTTATTTAAAAGCTTTTTGGGTATTTCAACCTCTGCTTTATAATCCTTGTTTTCCTCTGCGAAGCCGCCTTGCGCATTTTCAATACAATCTGCATACGGGATATACGGTTTTATATCATATATCGGTGTGCCGTTCATCATATCCGCTCCGCTGACTGTAAGAACCATTCCGTATTTTTCATCCTTTTCTATAGCTTCAAGCTTAACGCAGGACAATCCGAGTGAATTAGGACGAAACGAAGAACGTGTAGCGAAAACCCCCAGACGCGTGTTGCCGCCAAGCCGCGGCGGCCGAACGGTTGCATGCCATTGCTCTGTGTTATTTTCTGAAAATTCCCATATCAGCCAAAGGTGTGAAAATTGCGAAAGTCCTCTGAACGCATCCTCATTTCTGAATTCCTTTTCAAAAATGATTTTGCTTTTAAGCTCTGTAATTCTTCCGCTTTGGCGGGGGATTCCGAATTTGGACGGGAAATCATTGTGTATTTTTGCAATCGGTTTTATTACCATAGTATCACCGTAGTTATTGATTCTGCCTTGCTGCGAATTTTTTCGTCAAATTCTCCGCTGAAATCCTTATGAAAATTCTTTTCAGCAGTTGTCGAATATATCTCACAGTGCTTTGCATCTGCTGAAAATGAAATGTCCTCTGCCGTTCCCTCATTCACAATAACGGCAATCTGTTGACCGTCAGGATTCATAAAGGCGTAAATATTCAGCTTTTTGTCGGATGTATATTCCGTATTTAATACCTGTGCGCCGATTTTAACAAATTTTGAAAAATGAAGAAATCCATAGTATCTTTTGGTTATGTAATAATAATTAAATCCGTTTGTTGCTGAAAGCAGACCATCGGAGTAATCCTTTCCGTCTTCCTTGCTGTCTGCAATCTGATTAACAGCAACCCAGCCGGTCCAGCTTTCTGCCCCTAAAAGCGTTAAATCATTACCGATAACTCTTGCGGTTATTAAAGCGCCTTTGATGGATTTTGTGTCATTCTTGCAGGGAAGCTCACACCATTCGCTCATATCAAAGCGGATATCCGGATTTTTCTTAACCATATTGCTGTAAAAGCTTTTTCTGATTTCTGTATCGTTATCCGCATGATATGAATGAATTGCAAAGACTCCAAGGTGCTTCATAATCAATTCATCATTTTTGAACAGCTTAAGGTACTCTTGTGTAAGTCCGCCTATTTCTCCGCTTTCAGGTCCGTATAGCTTAATATCAAGCCCTCTTTTTTCAAGCTCTTCAGCGAATATATGAAAAACCTCCTGAACCTCTTCCGGTTCATAATGGCAGCCCTCCTGCCATACATGGTTTCCGCCCCATTTCCATTGCGGTTCATTTATCGGGCTTATATATGTAACGGGAATGCCGTCATCAATAAAATGCTCTGTTATATCCAAAACGTATCCGGCAAACCTTCTGTAGTTGCATTTTGGCAGATTGCAGGTGTGGTGCATAAGGCTGCCGCTTGCCTGCCCGCTTGATGTAAAAGAATAGTGAGGAGAGTTTGCAAAAAGAATAACGGTATCAATATTTCCTTTTGCAAGACAGGTTTTCATAAAGGCATAAGCATTTTTGTCTTTTTCAAAATCATAGCCATCGCCCTTGTAGTTTTCATCCTCATTGCTGTCATCATAAACCAAAAAGCTTTCGCATGTTCTCCATGGGTTTGAAACGCGGCAGTTATTGCTGTTCCATCCTCCGCCGATATTGTATCGGTAAATGTTAAGGTTAAGCCCTTTTTCGGTATAAAGCAGATCGGCTATTTCATCTGCCGTTTTTTTATCTGAGATATTCTGGCTCCACCAGCACGCTGATGTGCCGAAGCCTTTTAATGTCTGCCTTTTTTCGGCATGTTTTAAATCAATAGTAATCATAAGCTTTTTTCCATATGAATGTGTGGACAGTGTTCGTCAAGATACGTTTCGCCGTCTTCTTTAAAGCCAAGCTTTTTATAAAACTCCATAGCTCTGCATTGTGCTGAAATTTCACATGTTTCGGCACCGAGGTTTTTTGCCTTTTCAAACATGGCATTCACGATTTCCGTGCCTAAATCAAGACCTCTGTATTCTTTTAAAACTGCGATTCTGCCAAGGTAAAAGGCTTTGCCGTTATCCTTTTCATACATTCTTGCTGTTGCAACTGCTTTTCCGTCCTTGTAAAGCAAAGCGTGAACAGCCGTGTTATCAATTTCATCAAGCTCGTTTGTAAAGCCCTGCTCATTAACAAAAACGGTAATTCTTATGTTTTTTGCTTCTTCTGGAAGCTTATCAAAAAATCTGATTTCGTTCATATTATCACCAATTCAAATAAGTATTTATTTGTAAATTTTATCATATATTAAGCAAATATTCAATAGAATGTATATTG
>JAIDJS010000127.1 GCA_029052085.1 Eubacterium sp. | reverse complement strand
ATCTAGATGCAAATAAATATTTTTTTATTAAAGGAGAAAAAACAATGAAAAACTTAAAAAAAGTTCTTGCTGTAGTTCTTGTAGCTGCACTTGCTGTTGCTTTTGCAGCTTGCAGCGGTGGAAGCAAGGCTGCTGCAGTAAAAACAGGTTTAGCTGTAACAGGCACAATTGAAGATGTAAAAGATACAACTCTTACAATTGATGTTGTTGCTGCTGCTGTAACAGTTGATGCTGACGGCAAAATCGTTGATGTTAAGATTGACGAAGCTCAGACAAAGCCGGATCTTGCTAAGGCTGCTGCAGACTATGGTGTAGATCTCAGAACAAAGTATGAGAAGCAGGGCGACTATGCAATGAAAGAAACATCTGCTAATATTCCTGGCGGTATCGGCAAAGAGTGGTTTGAGCAGGCTGATGCTTTCATGGCTTGGGCTAAGGGCAAAACAGCTGCTGACGTTAGAGCTGCTGTAAATGCTGAAGGCAAAACAGATGATGCAGACCTTAAGGCTGGCTGCACAATTACAATTGCTGCAATTGCTGAAACTGTAGCTAAAGCTGTAGATAATGCTGCTGATCTTGGTGCAACAGCTGATGACAAGCTTGCTCTTAATATTAAGACTGAAAAGTATTATGAGAGCAACGAAACAAATCTTCAGTATGATTCAAATGTTGCTGCTGTAACAACATCTGCTGATGGTAAGATTACATCTTGTCTCATTGATGCTGCTCAGGGCAAATGCGCAATGGCTGACGGCAAATTCACTGTTGAAGCAGGTACAATTACCTCTAAGAAAGACCTTAAAGAAAACTACAATATGAAGGGTGTTTCTGCATCTATGGGTGCTATTGAAGGCGGTGCAGAATGGTTTGAACAGGCTGCTGCTTATGAAAACTGGGCTAAGGGCAAAACTGCTGCTGATGTTAAGGCTGCTGTAAATGCTGAAGGCAAAACAGATGATGCTGACCTTAAGGCAGGATGCACAATTACAATCAGCTCAATTGCTGAAACTGTAGCTGCTGCTGCACAGGCATAATCAACATAAACTTTATTTTGAGAGAGTCGAAAGACTCTCTCTTTTTTTATTGGTTGTCAGGATTCAGATCATCAGGGCTTTGTTTTTCAAGGAGAAAAGCAGGTTCTTGTTGAAAGTTTAATACTGTTGTGTTATAATCAATATGTTATGAAAAAATTACTATGTGTTTTATTATCTTTACTTATTATGCTTATTTGCTGTTCCTGCAGTGTAAGCAGTAAACAGGAGCGTTTTTCTTCAAGCTTTTTGGATTTGTTTGATACAGCGTCAACAGTTATAGCTTATGACAACAGCCAGGAAGATTTTGATGCCCATCTTGAAGAATTTCATAAGAGGCTGGAAGAGTATTATCAGCTTTATGATATTTACAATTCATATGATGGTGTGGTTAATCTTAATACCGTGAATGAAACGGCAAAGGATAAGCCTGTTGAGGTAGACAGCAGAATTATAGATTTGCTTGAATACGGCAAAGACGTTTATGAACTCAGCGGCGGAAAAACCAATATCTGTTTCGGTACGGTTTTATCAATATGGCATGATTACCGAACAAATGGAATAAACAATCCCGATGAAGCCACGCTTCCGGACAGGACTGCTCTTGAAGAAGCGGCAGAACATACAGATATCAATTCCCTTGTAATTGATAAGGAAAAGAGCACGGTTTATTTTTCGGATCCTGAGCTTCAGCTTGATGTGGGTGCAGTTGCAAAGGGCTATGCTGTTCAGGAGGTCTGCAAGTGGGCGTCGGAAAATCTTTGGTCATCAGGAGCAATCAGTATCGGCGGTAATGTATATACCTTTGGTCATAAGGATGACGGCAAAAGCCTTTGGAATATTGAAATTGAAAGTCCGAATTCGGAATATATGGATAGGGTTGCACTTGTTCAGATAACGGATTTATCTGTTGTTACAAGCGGCGATTATCAAAGGTATTATGTGGTAGACGGCAAAAAATACTGCCATGTCATCAATCCGGATACGCTTATGCCAAGCGAATATGTTGCAAGTGTATCTGTAATCTGTAATAATTCGGCACTTGGCGATGCTTTTTCAACTACGCTGTTTAATATGAGTATTGAGGACGGGAAAAAGCTTGTTGAGGCAACCGATGGTGTTGAAGCAGTATGGATAGATAAAGAATATAACAAAACCTGCAGCTCGGGTTTTGATAAATATATTAAAAATTAAGGAGAATTATTTATGAGTAAACAGGCACATTTTAAAAAGAATTCACTTACATGGTTAATTTCATTGGCTGTAATGATTGTTTTATCAGCAGCTGTTATTGTTGGGTGTATTGTGCTTGATAATGCACAGAACGGAAAGTACAGAAACCCTGTTGAAATCAGCTTTACAATTGCTGATACAAAGGAAATTGATATTTCAAAAACAAATGCAGCAGATTATAATGTAACTACTGTTGATGAAGCATATGATGCAGGCGGAAATGTTGTTGCCTATGTTGTAAAAGGCACTGCTGTTGGCTATAATGCTGATGTTCCGATTGAAATGAGTACAACTGTTTCGGCAGACGGAACAGTTTTGGTATCCATTGATGTTCTTCATCATGAGGAAACAGAATATCTTGGTGACAGAATTGCTACTGATTCTTTCAAAAATCAATTTGCCGCAAGACTCTTTCCTGTAGTTGCTTCAACCTCTGATGAAACAGGCTCTCCTGTTGATTTGCTTGCAGGCTCAACAATTACATCGGATGCGGTTCTTGAGGCTGTAAATAATGCGCAGGCTTTCGTAGCAGCGAATTATGCTCCGGCTGAAGCTGCCCAGTAATGAAAAAGGCTGATTTTATTATCATTGCTGCTGTTGCAGTTATTGCAGGTATTCTTGTATTTTTTCTTTATGGTGTAAATAATGCCTCGGGAGCGTATGTTCAGCTGGAAGTGAACGGTAAAGTTATTGAAACGCTTTCTCTTGATGAGGATACAGTTCGTGAAATAGAAACGGATAATGATGGACGCAATGTTCTTGTTATTAAGGATGGCGAAGCTGAAATGAGCGAGGCAAATTGCCCCGATGGTATCTGTACAAATCATTCCAAAATACACAGAAACGGCGAGTCTATTATTTGTTTGCCGCATAAGGTTGTTGTTACAGTTGTGAATGAAAAGGATGCAGATGAGATCGATGCAGTTGTTTAATACGGCAGCAGTTAATTTGTATAGATAAGATGTAAAACAGCAGTGTTATATGTTTTTGTCTGCTGTTGAATTCAGAGGGAAGGTTTTTATGAAAAAAAATAAAGTACAAACGATTGCCCTTTATGGTTTGATGGTTGCTCTTGCGTTTGTTTTCAGTTATTTTGAAAGCCTTATTCCTTTTAATTTCGGAATTCCCGGTGTCAAACTCGGGCTTGCCAATCTGGTTGTAGTTGTTGCTTTATACATAATGAAGCCTGCACAGGCCTTTTCAATTGCGCTTATAAGAATTCTTTTGGCATCAATGACCTTTGGCAATGTCTATAGCCTTGCTTACAGCCTTTGCGGAGGCATTTTAAGCTTTTTGGTTATGTATCTTGTAAAGAAAACAAAGCTTTCTGTTATCGGAGTAAGCATGCTTGGCGGTATATGCCATAATATCGGGCAGATTGTTGTTGCTGCTATTATTATGGAAACGATAAACATAGCCTATTATCTGCCGGTTCTGCTTGTTGCCGGGCTTTTAACAGGGATTCTTTTAGGTGTTGTTTCCAAAATAGTTATAGAAAGATTTGAAAAATTAAAGTTTAACAGATAATTTTATTTTTTACTCTGAACCTTGTATATTTTTATACAAGGTTTTTTGTTTGCAAAATGGATATTTTGTCAATATTTATGCTTGACATTTGAATGGTTTTCTGCAAGAATATGTAAGGCTTAATACCCAATGCCTTTTCTTTGAAATATGATATTTTTCTGAGAAAAAGCAATTAAATAAAAAAAGAAAAGAGGTAACAAAATGGCAGCTACGATAATAGCAGTAGTAATTTTTGTACTTATGTTTGCGCTGATTATTCTGGATAAGATACCAAGACATATTATAACCTTATCCTGCGGTGCAGCAACACTTTTAATTGTTTTCGGTCTTTGCATGCATAGCTTGGATGCAATCAAGGAAACGCTTAATATTCATAACATTTTCACAGCGGAATTCTGGTATTCTGCCGGTGAAGCAAATGAAAGCACAAGCGGTATAAACTGGGCAACAATCATATTTATTGCAGGTATGATGGTAATGGTTGAGGGCATGGCTAAGGCCGGCTTCTTCAGATGGCTCTGTTTAACAATCGCAAAAGCAGTAAAATATAAGGTTATGCCTATTCTTGTAACCTTTATGATTATGTCTGCCGTGCTGTCAATGTTTATTGACAGTATTACGGTTATTTTGTTCCTGGCCGCTGTAACGGTTGAGCTTTCCCAGCTTCTGAAATTCAATCCTGTTCCGATGGTTCTTGCAGAAATCTTCTGTGCTAACCTTGGCGGCTCGGCAACAATGTGCGGTGATCCGCCGAATATCATTATCGGAACGGCCCTTGGATATTCATTTGCAGATTTTGTTGCCAATACAGGTGTTGTAGCAGGTATTGCGTTGGTAATTATGGTTGTATTTTTCTATTTTGCATATAAAAAACAGCTTACCAAAACAACAGGCGAAGCGATTGATCCATCAACATTTCCGAAGCCTGCTGAAGCAATTTCAAGCAAAAAGGATTTTATTATCAGCTGTATTATTTTTGCACTTGCTGTTGTGCTGCTTGTAACGCATGCACAGACAGGTCTTACAGTTGCATTTATCGGTGTGGCAATAGCTCTTGTAACGCTTATTTCTGCTCCGAAGGATATACCAACCGTTCTTAAAAAGGTTGATTATAAAACACTTTTATTCTTTATCGGTCTTTTCATTGTAGTCGGCGGACTTGAGCAGACAGGCGTTCTTGAAAAAATCGCAGAATTCATTGAAAATATCTGCGGTGGCAATCTTGCAGTTATGCTTGCTATTATTCTTTGGGTTTCTGCTGTTGCAAGCGCTGTTGTTGATAATATTCCGTTTGCTGCAACAATGGTTCCGGTTATTAAAAGCCTTGCTGCAACTGTTGGCGCAGACTATCTTCCGACACTTGCATATACGCTTTCAATCGGTACCGATATCGGCGGCAGTGCAACTCCGATCGGTGCTTCGGCAAATGTTGTCGGTACTTCGGTTGTTTCAAAAGCAGGTCATCCTGTCAGCTGGAAAGAATATTGCAAAACAGCAATACCGGCAACCGTTATTGTGCTTTTGATTTCAATGGGATATGTTTTTATCAGATATTTATAATAAAGAAAGGGTATGTTTATGGATAAGCAAATGATTATCGCTTTAGGCGGCGAATATGGTGCCGGTGCTCATGTTATTGCTGAAAATCTTGCAAAGAAGTATAATCTTCCGATTTATGATGCAAGAATTCTTCAGTATATTGCTGACGAAAAGAATATCGATGTTGATAAGATTCAGAAATTTGATGAAATGATGAAGAACAGACTCTTTTCAAGAAGCGTATCCGGTTTCAGCAGCTCTCCTGAAGAAACGGTTGCACAAATGGAATTTGACTTTCTGAAGGAAAAGGCTGCAAACGGCGATTCCTTCATTGTTGTTAACAGATGTGCAAATTCATTATTAAGCGGCTATGCAGGTTTAATCAGTATTTTTGTAACAAGTGATGCTCAGCATAAGGTTGAAAGAGTAATGGATTTGTATGGTGTTTCTGAAGACAAGGCGAAGGTTATGGTATTTAAGAATAATAAAAACAGAAAGAGCTATCATAACTATTACTGCAAGGAGAAATGGGGAGATTCAAGGTATTACGAATTAACCATTAATGCAGGTAAAATAGGACTTGATGCAGCAACAGATGTTGTTGATAACTATATCAGCAAAAGAATATAACTGAATATGTTTTAAGCCGTGTGAGAAATCACACGGCTTTTGCGTACGCCAAAACCAAGTGTTGAATTTGGTTTTGATGATTAAGAGCGTATAGAATAAAAAAACCTGACTTACATTTTGTAAGCCAGGTTGTTTTTTATTTTTTATCGGATTTTTCAGCTAATTTTTCCGGAGAGCCGCAGCATTTTTTGTATTTCTTTCCGCTGCCGCATGGACATGGGTCATTAGGACCGGTTTTTTTGCCTTTTCTTACAGGCTCTGCTTTGACGCTTTCGTCTGTTCCTGCTGAGGTTGCAGTAACCTTTGCAACAGCCTTTCTTTCAACATCCTCGCGTCTTCTCGGAATTGTTGTAAGCATCATTTTAACGGTATTCTCGCGGATTGTAGCGGTCATTTCGTCAAACATATCATAGGATTCATTTCTGAATGCAACAACCGGATCCTGCTGTGCATAGGAACGCAGGTGGATACCCTCTTTAAGATCATCCATAGCATCAATATGTTCCATCCAAAGCATATCAACATTGCGTAGAAGAACCATTTTTTCAAATTCGCCGTAGAGTTCATCGCCGAGAAGTGCTCTTTTATCGTCAAGAACCTTATGTCCGCGCTCTTTAAGTGTGTCGGCAATATCTTCAACTGTAAGCTCTTCGATATTCTCAAAATCGTCCTCTGATACAAGCCAGCCTTTATATTTTTCTTTAAGACCATTGATATTCCAATCAGCCTTATGAGCGTCCTTCGCACAGTAAATTGCAACATTTTCTTCAACGCTTGAATCAAGCATGTTTGCAATTTTATCTGTTAAATCAAGACCGTCAAGCACCATATTGCGCTGCTTGTAAATCAGCTCTCTCTGACGGTTCATAACATCATCGTATTGAAGTGTGTTTTTACGGATACCAAAGTTTCTTCCCTCAACCTTGCGCTGTGAGGATTCAACGGTTTTTGAGATCATCTTGCTTGGAATCGCTAAATCTTCGTCATTGCCGGCAAGTGTGTTCATAATGGATTTCATTCTGTCGCCGCCGAATAATCTCATTAAATCATCCTCAAGAGAAAGATAGAACTGAGATTTACCGGGATCTCCCTGTCGTCCTGAACGGCCTCTTAACTGGTTATCAATACGGCGTGAATCATGGCGTTCTGTGCCAAGAATGAAAAGTCCGCCTGCTTCTCTTACCTTTTCGGCCTCATCCTTGATTTCGTTTTTGTATTTTGCTTCAAGCTCTCTGAAGGTTTTGCGTGCATTCAGAATTTCTTCATCATCTGTTTCGCCGAAACCTGTTGCTTCCGCAATAAGCTCATCGGTGTACTGCATTCTCTTCATTTCTGATTTTGCAAGGAATTCGGCATTACCGCCAAGCATAATATCCGTACCACGTCCTGCCATATTTGTTGCAATTGTAACGGCACCGAATTTACCTGCCTGTGCAACGATTTCTGCTTCCTTTTCGTGGTTTTTGGCATTCAAAACGTTATGCGGAATTTTTTCTTTTTTAAGAAGCTTGGAAAGAATTTCACTTTTTTCAATGCTGATTGTACCAACAAGGATAGGCTGTCCTTTTTCGTGGCATTCCTTAATCTGCTCTATAGCGCTCTTGAATTTAGCCCTTTCGGTCTGGAAGATAACATCGGGCAGATCTTCACGAAGAAGAGGCTTGTTTGTCGGAATTTCAACAACATCAAGTTTGTAGATTTCGTTGAATTCGGGTGCTTCGGTTGAAGCAGTACCTGTCATACCGGAAAGCTTTCCGTAAAGACGGAAATAGTTCTGGAACGTGATTGTAGCAAGGGTTTTGCTTTCATGCTCAACCTTAACATTTTCCTTTGCTTCAAGTGCCTGATGAAGTCCGTCATTATATCGTCTTCCAAGCATAATACGGCCGGTAAATTCATCTACGATAAGAACCTGTCCGTCCTTAACAACATAGTCGATATCACGGCGCATTACACCGCGTGCTTTGATAGCCTGATTGATATGATGAAGCAGCGTTGTGTTTTCCATATCCATAAGGTTTTCTACGCCGAAAACCTGCTCTGCCTTTTTTACACCGCTTTGTGTAAGTGTTGCGGTTTTGGCTTTTTCGTCAACTACGTAGTCGCCATCATATGTTTCCTCAGTGTCCTTCTTTTCGTCCATCTGAGCAACCTTAACCATGGTAAGGGATTTGGCAAATTCATTTGCTCTTCTGTACATATCCGTTGACTGATCGCCCTTGCCGCTTATGATAAGAGGAGTTCTTGCCTCATCAATAAGAATGGAGTCAACCTCGTCAACAATTGCAAAAGCATGCTCTCTCTGTACCTTCTGCTCTTTGTACTGCACCATATTGTCACGAAGATAGTCAAAGCCCATTTCATTATTTGTGCCGTAAGTAATATCGCAGTTATAGGCTTCTTTTCTTTCTTCGTTTGATTTTTCATGAATAATAAGTCCGGTTGAAAGACCGAGAAAACGATATAATTTACCCATCCATTCGCAGTCACGCTTTGCAAGGTAATCATTTACGGTAACAATATGAACACCCTTGCCCGTTAATGCGTTTAAGTAAGCCGGAAGCGTAGCAACAAGTGTTTTACCTTCACCTGTTTTCATTTCAGCAATTCTGCCCTGATGAAGAACGATACCGCCGATAACCTGCACCTCAAAGTGCTTCATTCCAAGCACTCTCCATGCGCCTTCTCGGCATACTGCAAACGCATCGGGAAGAATGTCATCAAGCGTTTCTCCGTCTGCAAGTCTGTTTTTAAGAATTTCTGTCTGTGAAGCAAGCTCCTTATCAGACATTTCCTGATATTTGCTTTCAAGAGCAAGCACCTTGTCTGAAATTTTTTTAACCTTTTTTACTTCTTTGGCAGAATAATCTCCGAAAAGAGCTGTAAGAAATTTATTTGCCATTATTTCACCTCATATATTTGGATTATTTTTACATTTAATGATATAAACTGAATAACATTTTATCACATTATTCCCGTTGTGTCACTATTTATATTTTATAATTAAAAAATGTTCTTAATTGCTGTTAATGCTCCGCCGGAAACAGCGTCCTCAGCCGTTTGTGTAAACTTAAATAAAAGTCTGTCATTTTTCTGTTCAAAGGAAAGCGTAATTTCTGTTTCTTCATCCTTCATAGAGGCATTGCTTATTCCCTTTGTTAAAACAGAAAGGTTTGTGTCAAGCCATGTATCGTTTTGTATATCCTTAAGAAGCTGAAGCATACCTGTAATGGAAGCGTATTCCTTAAGCAGATTTTTGGTATAATCTGATGCAACCTCGGATAAATCCTTGTTTTTAACGGAAAGTGTTACGGTTTTGCTGTCTATATCTATTTCTTTAATTTCATATTGCAGGTTTTCAAACATGGCAACGCCGAGCTTTCGGAATTGATCTTTCTTTGAAGCATAGGTTAAAATCGTATCCAGAGTAGAGGATTCAACATAGGTTTTAACGGTTGATGAATCAAATTCTTTTAAAGCATAGAATCTAGTATCTTTTGTTT
>JAIDJS010000126.1 GCA_029052085.1 Eubacterium sp. | reverse complement strand
CCATTTTCACAACTACGGTGTATTAAATTTTACATAGTTTTCTTATTTTTTCAACAAATAACTTATCTTATATTGAATATTTTACTAATTTATGTAATAATATAATAATTAATTTTAGGAGAAATAAAATTTATGAATAACTTTGAAAACTTAGCAGAGCTTTTATTTCCGAATATAACAAAAAGCCCTGATTATTATGAGGAGCTTTATCCGCAGAGAGAATTACCGGAGGGAGCAAGGGTTTCCAGATTTTCTCCAAGCCCCACAGGCTATCTGCATTTCGGAGGCTTATATGCTGCAACGGCTGCAAAGCTGAACAGCACGGCAACAAACGGAAAATTCTATCTCAGAATTGAAGATACGGATAAAAAGCGAGAGGTTGAGGGCGGCGTTTCAGCAATCGTTGACGGACTCAATTATTTCGGCATAACAACAGACGAGGGTGTCTGCGGCGAAAATGAAGAAAAAGGAAGCTACGGTCCTTATACACAGAGCAAGCGCGTTGAAGTATACCAGACTTTTGCAAAATCACTTGTACAGCAGGGGCTTGCTTATCCCTGTTTCTGCAGTGCAGAAGAGCTTGATGAAATCAGAACCGCACAGGAAAAGGAAGATATCAAAGGCTACTACGGCAAATACGCAAAATGCAGAGATTTAAGCTTTGATGATATCAAGGCAAATATTGAAGCCGGTATGCCATGGACATTAAGACTCAGATCCCCGGGAAGCACAGATAAAAAAATTGTTTTTGACGATATGATCAAGGGCAAAATTGAAATGCCTGAAAATGTTATTGATGTTGTGCTTTTAAAAACAGACGGTGTGCCGACATACCATTTTGCCCATGCTGTTGACGATCATTTAATGAGAACAACCCATGTTATCCGAGGCGATGAATGGATTGCAAGCGTTCCGCTTCATATTCAGCTTTTCAAGGTGCTTGGCTTCAGACCTGTAAAATATGCACACATTGCTCCGATTATGAAAGAGGATGAGGGCGGAAAGCGCAAATTATCCAAGCGCAAGGACCCTGAGGCTGCCGTTTCATACTATGTTGAACAGGGCTTTCCAAAGGAAAGTGTATCGGAATATATTTACACAATACTCAACAGCAATTTTGAAGACTGGCGCAGAGCAAATAAGGATGCAAATTTAGCATCCTTCCCATTCAATCTTAAGAAGATGAGCGTTTCAGGCGCATTATTCGATATGGTTAAGTTGCTTGATGTTTCAAAAAATGTTATCAGCACAATGAAGGCAGAAAAGGTTTTTTCACTTTCATATGATTGGGCAAAGGCTTATCATCCGCAGCTTGCCTCACTTTATGAAAAAGATGTTGAAAGAGCAACAGCAATTTTAAATATCGACAGAGAGAACAAAAAGCCGAGAAAGGATATTGCAAAATGGAGCGATATTCCCGATTACATCAGCTATATGTATGACGAAACCTTTACTCCGTGTTATGAATTAAACGGCAATGCAACACCGAAGCTTGCTGCCGATGTGCTTGAAAAATACATTGATACAGTTAACCTTGATGATGACAAAGACACATGGTTTGCAAGAATCAAGGAATTATGCGAGCCGCTTGGATGCACGGCAAACGTTAAGGAATTCAAGCAGAACCCCGATGCTTTCAGAGGTCATGTAGGCGACGTTTCAACAATTATACGTGTTGCCTTAACAGGCAGAACAAACACACCTGATTTATACGCAATAACTGCTCTTCTCGGCGAAGAAGCCGTTAAAGCAAGACTTAATGCCGCATTAAACCATTACAAGGAGGAAATCTAAATGGCTAAGGAAATGAAAACAGAAGAAACAAAAGAGTATTCCAACTTTATTCATGATTTCATAGACAAGGATTTGGAAGACGGCGTTTATTCAAGAGTTCAGACCCGTTTTCCTCCCGAACCGAACGGCTATCTTCACATAGGCCACGCAAAGGCAATCTGCATCAACTTTGGTGCAAAGGAAAAATACAGCGGCATATGCAATCTGCGCCTTGATGATACAAATCCGATTAAGGAAGATACAGAATATGTTGATGCAATCAAGGAAGACATCGAGTGGCTTGGCTTTAAATGGGACAATCTGTATTACGCATCAGATTACTTTGATTTCCTTTTTGAATGTGCAATAAAACTTATCAAAAAGGGCAAGGCATTTGTTTGCGACCTTACTCCTGAACAACAGAGAGAATACAGAGGAACGCTTACAGAGCCGGGAAAAGAAAGCCCTTACAGAAACCGTTCTGTTGAAGAAAATCTTGATTTATTCCAAAGAATGGCAAACGGAGAATTCCCGGAAGGCTCAAAGGTGCTTCGTGCAAAAATTGATATGGCAAGCCCTAATCTGAATATGAGGGATCCTATCATTTATCGTATTATGTATGCGCATCATCACAGAACAGGAGATAAATGGTGCGTTTATCCGATGTATGATTTTGCGCATCCGCTTTCAGATGCCTGCGAAAAGGTTACACATTCCCTTTGCTCTCTTGAATTTGAAAACCACAGACCGCTTTATGATTGGGTTGTTAATGAATGTATAGACGGCGAAAAGCCAAGGCAGATAGAATTTGCCAGAATGAATCTGAATTATACATTAACATCAAAGCGCAAATGCCTTAAACTTGTTCAGGATAAGATTGTAGACGGCTGGAATGATCCGAGAATGGCAACCATCAGCGGTATGCGCCGCCGTGGATATACACCCGAAGCTATACGTGATTTCTGCGAGCGTATCGGTGTTTCAAAGGCATACAGCGTTATTGATTTTGCAATGCTTGAAAGCTGCGTAAGAAATCATCTTAACCAGACCTCTCCGCGTGCTATGGCAATTCTTGATCCGCTTAAGGTTGTTATTGACAATTATCCTGAGGACAAAACGGAAGAGGTTGAGGTTGACTATCACCCCGATCATCCGGAATACGGCTCAAGAAAAATGACTTTTTCAAAGGAAATTTTCATTGAAAGAAACGACTTTATGATTGAGCCTGTTAAAAAGTATTTCCGCCTGTTCCCCGGCAACGAGGTAAGACTTATTAAGGCTTACTTTGTTACCTGCACAGGCTATGATACAGACGAAAACGGAAACGTAACCTGCGTTCACTGCACATACGATCCCGAAACCTTCGGCGGAGACAGTGCAGACGGCAGAAAGGTTAAGGGTACCATCCACTGGGTTTCATGCAAGGACAATGTAAAAGCCGAGGTTAGGCTTTATGACAGACTTTTCAACGTATCGAACCCAAGTGATGAAGAAGGTGTAAGCTCATTTGAAGATAACCTTAACCCGAATTCACTGAAAAAAGTTACCGCCTACTGCGAAAAGAGCCTTGCCGATGCAAAGGCAGGCGAAAGATTCCAGTTTATGAGAAACGGATATTTCTGCGTTGACACAGATTCAACAGAGGAAAATCTTGTGTTTAACCGTACCGTTCCGCTGAGAGACAGCTTTAATGCTAAGAAATAAATTCTGAAGGTGATTAAATTGAGTACAAGAAAAAATATTAAAAACATAGCAATTATTGCCCATGTTGACCACGGCAAAACAACCCTTGTAGACGAATTACTTCGCCAGAGCGGAACCTTCCGTGAAAATGAAGCAGTTGATGAGCGTGTAATGGACAGCAATGATCTTGAAAAAGAACGCGGAATTACCATCCTTTCAAAAAACACGGCAATCCATTACAAGGATACTAAGATTAATATTGTGGACACGCCCGGTCATGCCGATTTCGGAGGAGAGGTTGAGCGTATTTTAACCATGGTAGACGGCGTTCTTCTCCTCGTTGACGCTTTTGAAGGCTGTATGCCGCAGACCCGCTTTGTGCTGAAAAAAGCACTTGGCTTACATAAAACACCGCTTGTTGTTATCAATAAGATAGACCGTGACGGAGCAAGACCCGACGAGGTAATAGACGAAGTACTTGACCTTTTCATTGAGCTTGGCGCAGATGATGACCAAATAGAATTTCCGGTTGTTTACGCATCTGCAAGAAACGGCTATGCCAGCCTTGATTCCTTCGTTCGTGACGGTGATATGCGTCCGCTTCTGGATGCAATATTAGACCACATCCCGTCCCCTGAGGGAGATCCTGACGGCCCTGCTCAGATTCTTTTTTCATCACTTGAATATGATGATTATGTAGGAAGAATCGGTGTAGGACGAGTTGAAAGAGGAACAGTCAAGGCAAATGCGCCTTATGTTTTATGCAAGCAGGATGAAAGCAGGGAAAACATCAGAATCTCAAAGCTTTATCAGTTTGAGGGATTAAAAAGAGTTCCCTGCACCGAAGCAACTGTCGGCGATTTAATCTGTGTTGCCGGTATTCCCGATTTAAATATCGGCGAAACCGCCTGTGATCCCGTATGTGTTGAACAGCTTCCTTTTGTTAAAATAGACGAGCCGACAATCAGCATGAATTTCATTGTTAACGATTCCCTGTTTGCAGGCAAAGAGGGTAAATATGTAACCAGCCGAAATATCCGTGAACGTCTTTTCAAAGAGGTTGAAACCAATGTTTCCATGCGTGTTGAAGAAACAGATTCCATGGATACATTCAAGGTAAGCGGCAGAGGCGAGCTTCATCTTTCCATCCTGATTGAAACAATGCGCCGTGAAAACTATGAATTTCAGGTATCCCGTCCGCAGGTTATTATGAAAAAGGACGAAAAAACAGGCCAGACGCTTGAGCCTGTTGAACTTGCAATTATTGAAGTTCCCGAAGAATATGTTGGCTCTGTTGTTGAAAAGCTTTGCTCCCGCAAGGGTGAAATTGTTGTTATGGATACACGTACAACAGGCATGACACATCTTGAAATTAAAATTCCGTCAAGAGGTCTTATAGGCTACAGAAGTGAATTTTTAACAGATACAAACGGCAACGGTATTATGAACCAGCTTTTCAGCGGATATGAGCCTTACGCAGGAGATATCGCAACAAGAACAAGAGGTTCCATTGTTGTTCATGAAACAGGCACAACCACCGGCTACGGCCTTTGGAATACACAGGACAGAGGCAAGCTTTTTGTTGGCCCCGGTATTGATGTTTATGAGGGTATGATTGTCGGCGAATGTGCTAAAAATGAGGACATTATCTGTAATGTATGCAAGAAAAAGCATGTTACAAACACCCGTGCAAGCGGCTCTGACGAAGCATTGAAGCTTGTTCCGCCGACAACGCTTTCACTTGAGCAGAGCATGGAATTCCTTGCAGATGACGAGCTTCTTGAGGTTACACCGAAATCAATCAGGCTTCGCAAGACCATTCTTGATAAGCAGCTTCGCCTTAAGGCTGAAAGCAGAAAGAAATAATCTGTAAATATACAAACCTTAACCCTTCCTCTGCCGAGGGAGGGTTTTGTAAAAATAATCAAAAAAATCATTATCAGCACTTGACTGTAAAGTAAGTTCATACTTTATAATCCCCTTATGAGGTGATATAATGAAAATTCAGGAATTAGAAAAGGAATTAAATATTTCAAGAGCAAATATCCGTTTTTATGAAAAAGAGGGCTTACTTAATCCGAAAAGAAAAGAAAACGGATACAGAAATTACAGCAATGATGATGTTGCTGTTTTAAAAAAGATTATTGTTTACAGAAAGCTTGGTATATCCGTAGCTGATATCAAAAAGATTTTTGACGAAAAATTAGAATTGCAAGAGGCTGTTTCTCAAAGCATTGATAATCTTCAGAAAGAAATAGAACGCTTAAACGGCTCTATAAAGCTTTGCAAAGAAATTCAAAAGGATAACACCAGCAACAGAGCTTTTGATGAAGCACAGTATTGGGAGAAAATAAACAACAGCGAAACAAATGGCAATAAATTTGTTGATATCTGCAAGGATTATCTTGAATTTGAAAGAGAAGTATTATATACAGTTACAGACTTTTATTTACCTTTTTATAAATACTGTCTGTCTGACAACCTCAGCAAAAAACAAAAAAACACAAGGTTTTTGTTAGCTTTTTTAGGAATAAGTATTGCAATAGGAATCTTCTGCTTACTTTCCGGTAATTTCAATTCCCTTAAAAGCTTCTTTTATCCTGTTTCGGCATTTATTTTAGTAAGTATTTTTGCACTGCCGGGATTTTTTCTTAAAAGAAAACACCCGAATCTGGTTTCAATATATGCAAACTTTCTTGAAATTACAACAACTATAGCTGCTATAGGCGCACTAATCTATTCCTTTTATACTTTATTCTCAATTTAGCACTATATAAAATATTGGCGGTGATTAAAATAAAAAAAGCAGGTTTATATATTCACATTCCTTTTTGCAACAACAAATGCCCATACTGTGACTTTTATTCCGTTAAATACGAAAAAGAGCCTGCCGAAAGCTATGTAAAGCGATTGACGAAAGAATTTGAAAAGTACAAAGGGGCTGAATTTGACACGGTGTATTTCGGCGGAGGAACACCAAGTATTTTAGAGCCGCAGTTAATCGGAAATATTCTTGACTCTGCACAAAAAGCATTTAACATTGCCAGCAATTCGGAAATCACGATTGAATGTAACCCAAGCAAAAATCTTGAATATGATTTTAAGAAATATGCTGATTACGGAATCAACAGAATTTCCCTTGGTATGCAGAGTGCTGTTAAAAGCGAACGGCTAGCCCTTGGAAGACGAGCAGGCAGAGAAGAAGTTGCAAAAGCCATTTTCGATGCAAAAAATGCAGGCATAGCAAACATCAGCCTTGATCTGATGCTCGGCACACCGAAGCAGACATTTGAGGGGCTTAATGAAACGTTTGCATTCATAAAAGAAATGGATGTTTCCCACATTTCGGCATATATGCTTAAAATTGAGGAAAGCACCCCATTTTATACTTTGCAAAGCAGACTTAACCTGCCTGATGAGGACTACGTTTCGGATATGTATTTAAAAACTGTTGATACACTTTCGACTATGGGCTTTCATCAATATGAGGTAAGCAATTTCGCAAAGCCAAATTTTGAAAGCAGACATAATATGAAATACTGGAAGCTTATCCCCTATCTCGGCATCGGCAAATCGGCTCACAGCCTTTGGAACGGAAAGCGCTTTTATTATGATAAAGATTTCAATATCATTGATGACGGTACAGGAGGCAGCGAAGAGGAACAGATTATGCTTGGCTTAAGGCTTACAGAGGGTATAAAAAAATCCCTTATAAAAAGGGATTTAACACCATATATTAACGCAGGCTATATGAAAGAAAGCGACGAAAATATTTCATTCACACCAAAAGGATTTTTGGTTTCAAGTACAATCATTTCAGAATTAATTTAGCACATAAAAAGGAGTACCTTTCGGTACTCCTTAATTTTGTAACAAATACTTAGTTTATCAATCAAAAGATTTATTCTGCCTTTTTTGTCTTTTCTGCCAGCTTACAAAGCCAAACAAATCGTTTACAAAAAATATAACAAAGCAAACAATCATGGGCAGATACTGAACATCATCCATAGCTGCAAGCACCCAAAGGATAATCAACACCACATCATTTGCCGCATACGCAACAGCATAATACGGACTTCTGAAAAGCATTAAATAAGACGCTGCAAAGCTTGTTGCTATTGAAACTGTACTCATAAACAGATTGGCT
This sequence comes from Eubacterium sp., assembly GCA_029052085.1. Classification (GTDB taxonomy): domain Bacteria; phylum Bacillota; class Clostridia; order Oscillospirales; family Acutalibacteraceae; genus Eubacterium_R. Next base: position 359 of record JAIDJS010000126.1, on the reverse strand, counting down.
GTATTAAAATACTTTAAAACAAAATAAAATCCAAGGGTAACCAAAACCGTTAAAACAATCATCAATATAATTCTATTCTTTGAAAGCTTTGATATTTTAACCTCTGCTTTTCCCTCTTCATACGGATTTTTAAGCCATGAAACTGTGCTCATCAATGCTATCGGAGCAGTCATTCCAAGATACGTTATCATTTCTCCGTAATAATGAAATTTAAACGATATAACAGAGTAAAAAGCACTGAAAACAACTGTCAATATCTGACCTAATGGTTCACCTTTGGCAACATAAATAAGCGCCGTTGCCCCGATAAGGGAAGCGATAAGCGTAAGATAATCCCTTTGCGAAACAAATAAAAATGA
>JAIDJS010000125.1 GCA_029052085.1 Eubacterium sp. | reverse complement strand
CCAGAAAGCCTGACAAAGGAAAACGTACTTACCTATTTTGAATATTCAGGTTTAAATCCAAATAACAATGTTACATATTATTATTTAACAGCACTCTATAAAGCCGATGACGCATTTTGGATTGTTACATTTTCCTGCAGCAATGATGAGCAGGAAAAATATAAAGAAACATTTCTAGATTGGGCTGACAATGTTAAATTTACAAATCAAACAGCATAAAGTAAAAGAGCCGTTCGTTTGAACGGCTCTTTTACTTTACAATCGCAACAACTGCGCAATAAACCGATTTAGCACCATACGCTTTGAGCGTAAGTGCGATTGAGGTCAATGTAGCTCCGGTTGTTTTGACATCATCAATCAGAAGTATCGTTCTGCCGATTACATCAGTATCTTCCTTTAAATCAAAGGCATTATACATATTGGCAAATCTTTCACTTGCCTTCTGACGTTTCTGCACCTTTGTTTTACGCTTTTTTATCAGAGCATCCTTTAACGGAATATTACATTCATCAGACACAACACCTGCAAGAAGTTCTGCCTGATTATATCCCCTATCTGCAATATCATTTCGCCTTATAGGTACAAAGGTTATAAAATCAAAATCAATGTCCTTATAATGCTTTTTCACGGTATCGGCAACACACTTACCCTGATAAACAGTCAGTTTCGGCATTCCGTTCATTTTCATATTAAGAATTGCACGGGAAACAGAGCCCTCATAATAAAACGGAGCAACAACAGCCTTATACTCTACCTCTTTTTGATGCTTTTTACATTTGCATTCTTTCTTTGAGCATCCGCATTTTGGACAAAAAGGCTCGTCAATTTCCGGCAGTGAACAGCATTCCTCACATAATACCTCATCAAAGCAGACAACCTCGCCGCACATATCACAGCGCTTTGTAAACAAAACAATTTTCAGTTTTTCCAATAAATCTTTTATCATACTGTTACATAAGGTGCAATTGAGGCATAGACAGAATCGCCTATCCCGCTGATGTTTTTCAGCTGCTCAACACTGGTGTATCCGCCAAGATACTCCCTGTATGCAATAATTGCATTTGCTCTTGTTTCGCCGACATTGTCAATAGCCATTAAATCCTCGGCAGTACAGTTATTCAGATGAATCGGAAAGGATACTGCTTTCTCGGTTTTATTAGATACGCTGCTATGAGGAACTGAACTTGCCGCATCCGAATTCGATTCTGTATAATCGGAAACTGAGGACTGTACTGTACTCTCTGCTTCTTCGCTGACAACCCTTGGTTGATTCAAAGCAATAATTATGAAAACAACACCTAAAATAATCAATGCTGCAGCAATAAGCACTCTTGACAGATATTTATCGCTTTTTATTACTTTTTGAGTTTCTGTTTGAGGATTTTCCATATCTGTTTCTGCTGTTCCTGTTATTATAATTATTTCTGTTATACGCAGAAGGCTGAACAAGACAATCTTTAGAATTGCCTATCAAATCATATCTGCGAGCTTTCTGTAAAGCTTCCTCACAAAGCTGTTTATTCTTAGGGTCATAATACTGCAGCAACGCTCTTTGCAAAGCCTTGTCATGCGGTGTTTTTGCAACATACACTTTCTCCATAGTATATGGATCAAGCTCTGTATAGAACATACAGGTTGAAATTGTACCCGGAGTCGGATAAAAATCCTGCACCTGCTCCGGTCTGATATGATTTTTCTTTAAAAAGCACGCCAGTTCTATTGCATCATCAAGAGTAGAGCCGGGATGGCTGGACATCAGATACGGAACAAGATACTGCTCTTTATTAATCTGACCCGTATAGCGAAAATAACGCTTGGAAAACTCAATATACGCCTCTATATGAGGTTTTCCCATTTTATCCAGAACAGAAGCACTGCAATGCTCGGGAGCAACCTTCAGCTGACCGGATACGTGGTTTTCAACAAGTTCTTTAAAAAAGGTATCATCCTTATCCTCAAGCAGATAATCATATCTGATTCCGCTTCTGATAAATACTTTTTTAACTTTCGGAAGATTTCTTACCTCTCTCAGAATATCAAGATATTCACTGTGGTTGGATATTAAATTCGGACAAGGCTTCGGTGCAAGGCATTTTTTGCCTTTGCAAAGCCCGTGTTCAATCTGAAATGTACAGGAAGGCTTTCTGAAATTAGCGGTCGGCCCCCCAATATCGTGAATATAACCTTTAAAATGATGTAAAGTAGTCAGCTTCTTAGCCTCTTCAACAATGCTTTCCTTACTTCGTGAGGTTATATATCTTCCCTGATGAAACTGAATGGAACAAAAATTGCAGGCTCCGAAGCATCCTCTGTTATGCGTGATTGAGAATTCAACCTCTTCGATACCGGGAACGCCGCCTGAAGCTTCATAGCTTGGATGATATGTACGCATATATGGCAGAGAGTAAACCCAATCCAGCTCCTCCGTTTCAAGAGGAGGCATAGGTACATTCTGAACAACCATTTTGCTGCCGCATCTTTGACGAACAGCCCGGCCCCTTATATGATCCTGTTCATCCTGTTCAATACGAACGGATTTGGCATATTCCTTCTTGGATTTAATACAATTTTCAAGGCTCGGAACTTCAACGCCGAGATATGGCGTATTACGGACATCAACAGCATAGCAGGTGCCTTTAATATCTGTTAGGTCCTCAACTGGTTCGCCCTTATCAAGCCTTTGTGCGATTTCTATTATCTGTTTTTCACCCATTCCGTAAATAAGCAAATCCGCCTTGGAATCAACAAGAATGGACGCCCTTACAACATCATCCCAATAATCATAATGCGCAAAACGGCGGAGCGAAGCCTCAAGACCGCCGATTATTATCGGACTGTCAGGATAAATATCTCTTATAATATTAGAATAGACAATGACCGCTCTGTCAGGCCTTTTTCCTGCTTTTCCGCCGGCTGTATAGGCATCATTTCGGCGGATTTTCTTAGCAGCAGTATAATGAGCCACCATTGAATCAATGTTTCCGCTTGTAACAAGAAAGCCGAGTCTTGGTCTGCCAAACTGCATAAAATCACTATTACTACGCCAATCCGGCTGGCTTAATATAGCTACTTTGAATCCTTTGGCTTCAAGAACTCTTGAGATAATTGAAACACCGAAAGAGGGATGGTCTACATAAGCATCCCCTGTTACATAAACAAAGTCTACCTCGTCCCATCCTCTTTTTTCACATTCTGTTTTATTTATCGGAAGAAAATCAGTCATAGAATTCTCCGTTTCCCTGATTATCAATTACATCATCGGCAGCAGCATCCAAGGTATCTTCCATAGTTATTTGCTCTGTATTCTCTTCAGTGAAATCCTTACCGCTGTCATAGGCACGTTTTTCAAGCCACATCTGTTTTGTCATCAGAACCTTTCTTGGCTTGCTGCCTTCTGCAGGACCGATAACGCCGTATTCCTGAAGCTGATCTATAATCTTAGCGCCTCTTGCATAGCCGACAGAAAGCTTACGCTGCAGGAAGGATGTTGAAGCCTGCCCTGTTTCCATAACAACCTCAGCTGCCTTTTCAAACAGCTGATCATAAACATTTTCTTCGCCGCCGTCTTCAAAAGCATTAGCCTTTTTATCGGTTACAGCCTTTTCCTCAATCTCTTTCTGAATTGCTTCATCATATTCTGTTTCGCCCTGCTGTTTAATGAAATTGCAGAGTTCTTCAACCTCTTCATCACTGATAAAGCAGCCCTGAACACGAATCGGCTTGCTTGCGCCGATAGGATTATAAAGCATATCTCCCCTTCCGAGAAGCTTTTCTGCACCGCTTGCATCAAGAATGGTTCGTGAATCTATCTGCGAGCTTACGGTAAGCGCAATTCTGGATGAAATGTTTGCTTTAATAAGACCGGTAATAACGTCAACAGATGGTCTTTGCGTAGCGATAACAAGGTGCATACCCGCAGCACGTGCCATCTGAGCAAGACGGCATATTGAATCTTCAACCTCTTTCGGTGCAGCCATCATTAAATCTGCAAGCTCGTCAATAAAGATACAGATTTTAGGCATAGGCTCCATATCTTCATGCTTTGAAACATATTTATTATAGCCCTCAATATCCCTTACGCCTGTTTCAGAGAATTTATTATATCTCTGCAGCATTTCCGAAACAGCCCAGCCAAGAGCGCCTGCCGCTTTTCTCGGATCCGTTACAACGGGAACAAGAAGATGCGGTATTCCTATATACTTTGAAAATTCAACCTGCTTGGGATCTATCATAAGAAACTTTACTTCATCAGGCTTTGCACGATAAAGAATGGAAACAATAATGGAATTCATACATACCGATTTACCCGAACCTGTTGTACCCGCAATAAGAAGATGCGGCATTTTGGATACATCACAATAAACACATTTGCCTGCAATATCCTTACCAAGACCGGCAGAAAGCTTTGATTTTTCCTCATAAAATTCAGGTGTATCAATAAGTTCACGCATTGATACGCTGTTTTTAACAGTATTCGGAACCTCAATACCAACAGCGGCCTTGCCGGGTATAGGAGCTTCGATACGAACATGCGTTGCAGCAAGATTAAGTGCAATATCATCCGAAAGATTTGTTATTTTGGATATACGTATACCTGCAGCAGGCTTAAGCTCATACCTGGTAACTGTAGGTCCCCGGCTGATATCCGTAATAGACGCATCAACATTAAATGAATGCAGCGTATCAATCAGCCTTTCGGCATTCATTTTAAGCTCTCCGCTTACATCCTTTGTATCTGCCTGCTTACCTGCCTGAAGAATAGATACCGGAGGAATCATATAATCCTCAACATTAGAACTCATCTGCTCCTTTGTAACTTTGAATTCCTCAACAGCCCTTTTAGGCTTTTCCTCAGAGGCGGTTTTGACGATATCATCTATAGATTTTTCACTGTGTGCTTCCTCTTGCTGTCTATCTTTTCTCTTTCTCTCATTTGCAGCATTAATTTCGTCAATAATCGTTCTTGGAACAGATGCTGAAGGCGCATCATCCTCTTTGGGAACATCTAATACTGCTTGCTTTTTCGTTTTCTTTGAAGATTTCGGCGGCTCTTCACCGGGAGGTGTAATATCAAGCGGCACATCAATATTGCCTTTTCTTAATTTTCTCTGTTCAATTTTTTCATTAATTACGGGAGCAACCTTTTTATATGTATCGGCAGCAGGCTTTGCCGCACCTTTGAAAAATTGAATAATTGTTATCGCTGTAAGCAGCATAAAATCGACAAATATCAAAACCAAATCAACAATGATTGCAGGAGCCTTTCCGAGCGTTAACAGTACCCAACCGATAAGCGCACCGAAAAATCCGCCGTTAAACTCTGCCGAACCGGATTTAAACGCATCTGTAACAGCAAGCGTAAAATCAACACCCGGCTGATTCTGAACGATATGAATAAATGCCGAAAGCAAAAGCACAAGAATAATTGCTTCTATTCCCTTTGAAACCAGCTTAGAGAGTTCCTTTTCCTTAATAGAATGCAGAATTATCAAAACAATAACTAAAACAGGAAAAACGCAGGCAGCAAGCATTCCAAACAGACCTACATAAATATTATGTAATAAATTCCACAAGCCTTCGCCGCTGATAACGGCTATAAAAAAGAAAATAACTGAAACAGCAAAAAGAGAAACACCTACTATTCGGCTGGTATTCTCTTGTTTTCTTGCTTTTTTCAAAGCCTCTCTTTCAGCTGCGGCTCTTGACTGACTTTGCCTGCCTTTATTTCGATTTGTATTATTAGCCATAACTACCTCTTACTTTATAATTAATTGAACAATACCGGTTACAGCAGCAATTGCGCCGATTGCATAGTTGTAACAGGAAAAATATTTCAAATACTTATCACTTAAAACTGCTTTGAAAAGCTTGGAAAGAAAATATGCAGCTGCCGCAGAAACCACAACAGCAACTACACCCGTTAAAATAGTAACATACGTTGAACAGATTGCGATTTCAATGATTCCCTTAACAATTAAAACAGGAACAGAAATACTTATAAAATAGCGAAAAGCAATATTCTTATTTACATTGAAAAGAATGGAAGCTGCAATAACCATCGCGGAAAGCGACAATCCCGAAACAGGAAGCGCTGCAAAAACAAAAGCTGCAAGAATAACAGCTATCGGAACAGAAAGCTGATTCCCCCTGCTTTCCTTGTTTTTAGTCATAGTAAAGGACGCAAAAAGCAAAAGCGTTGCCGTAACAAGAAACGCAATTCCCTCCGAAAGCAAATTGCCGTCATAAGACAGCATATGCAATGCCTGATAAAGATTTCTGCTTTTGCCGACAGGTATAAAATACAGCAGCATCGGAACAAAAGAGATTAAAAAGAAATAAACAAACTTTCTTGCATTGCTTGCTCTTCTTACTCTTAAATCCTTGGAAAAAATTTCTTTAAAGCTATTAACAATTTCAACAGAATTCCGGATAAAAACATTATAAAACGCAATTAAAATGCCAAGTGCAATTCCTATATGTATAAGCCCGGTAAGCTCGGAAGCCTCGCCGGAATTACGGGCAGCAAAATTATGAAAGATTGCTGAATGTCCGCTTTCAGATATTGGGAATATGAATGTTAAAGCTTGTCCTATAGCTTGAAAAACGGCTGTTATAATCGACAATGTTTTCCCCTCCGAACATAGAAGCATTATCAACAAAATATCCCTTTCTTACATAATCATAGGGATTGCTTGAACGAACACGATTGGTTGCTTCTATATTTTTTTCATCAAACAAAATATCATTCTCATTAATTATTGACCAGAACACTCTGCATTCTCCATTTCAATCGTCTTATTAAGGAAGTCCAGGGCATTAGACAAACCGCCCAGTTCATCAATAAGCCCGCATTCAACGGCACCATCACCATCAAGCACCGTGCCGACATCCATAATAAGCTCGCCTGTTTTCATCATTAAACTGCGAAACGCATCGGCAGATATTTTAGAATTATTCTCAACAAAATTAACAATCCTGTCCTGCATTTTTTCAAAGTAAGACAAAGTTTGCGGTACACCAAGCACAAGCCCATTCATTCTAACAGGATGAACCGTCATGGTAGCACTTGGAACAATAAAGCTTTTCCGGCAGGATACAGCAAGCGGAACACCGATTGAATGCCCACCGCCGAGAACCAAAGAAGCTGTTGGAGTTTTCATGGTTGAAAGAAGCTCAGCAATAGCAAGTCCGGCTTCAACATCGCCGCCGACTGTATTCAATATGATAAGCAGCCCTTCAATTTCCTTGCTTTCCTCAATAGCAACAAGCTGCGGAATAACATGCTCATATTTTGTTGTTTTATTCTGACTCGGCAATATATAATGCCCTTCAATCTGACCGATAATTGTCAAACAATGGATAAAATGCCCATCCTTTTCTACAGTAATTGAACCTGTTTCAAAAGCACTCTGGGCAGAGTTTTCTTCATTCTGAGTTTGATTTTCGTTTTCTTCAGCCATAGTAACACATCCTTTTATGGTTATTATGCCCGAATTAACTGTATTATTATATCATAACTTATAATTCAATTCAATAT
>JAIDJS010000124.1:1892-6697 GCA_029052085.1 Eubacterium sp. | reverse complement strand
GATTAATATTTGACAGGGGTTGATTCAAGATACTTATTAACCATAAGCGCTACTTTAAATACAATTGCATCATCAAATTCACGAAGATCAAGACCGGTTATTTTCTTAATATTTTCAAGACGGTAAACAAGTGTATTTCTATGCACAAAAAGCTTACGGCTTGTTTCTGATACATTAAGATTATTTTCAAAGAATTTCTGAATGGTAAACAGGGTTTCCTGATCAAGTGATTCTATTGAACCGGTTTTGAAAACCTCACGAAGAAACATATCGCAAAGCGTTGTAGGAAGCTGATAAATAAGACGTGCAATTCCAAGATTTTCATAGCTTACAATCGGCTGCTCGGTATCAAACACCTTGCCAACCTCAAGAGCAACCTGAGCCTCTTTAAAAGAATGCGCAAGCTCCTTAATACCCGTAACACATGTTCCGATGCCAACAACGGCACTGCAGTAAAACTCTGTTGACAATGTATCGCAGATAGATCTTGCAAGCTTTTCAAGATCCTTCATTTCAACATTCGGGCGAACCTCTTTAATAAGAGCAATATCATTTTCATTGACATTGATAACAAAATCCTTTGTTTTATCCGGGAAGAAATTCTGGATAACATCATAAACGGAAATATCGGTCTGCTGGGCAACACGGATAATAAACACGACTCTTGTTGCATCATTATTAAAATGGAGCTCACGGCTCTTGATATAAATATCGCCGGGAAGAATATTATCAAGAATAACATTTTTTACAAAATTTGAGCGATCAAATTTTTCATCGTTATTCTGCTTTATCTGGTCCATAGCAACGGCAATAATATCTGCATACCTTTTGCTTACTTCATCAATTCCATCAAGAAACACAGCATATTCGGGATGAACAGAGCTTCCGAAAGCTTTATACGTACAGCCGTCCACGCAGGTCTGAATACCGGAAAACACACCGGCAGAAACAACACCCTTGCGAATTTCGCCAATCTGACCAAGCTCTGAGCAGGCGATAACCGAACCGCTTTCATCAACAACGCCGATATTACGGTCTATCGAATCTCTCATATGATTTACAATTGTTTGAAATAATCTGTTTGGCATTAAATAATCCCCCTCTTAATATTCAACATATTAAAAAACTGCACAAAGTGATTACATTTCTCTTGTTGATATTATACAAGGCTTATAAACAATTTGCAACCTTTTTAACAACATTTTATTATTTTTTTGTTCAACTTGCATAAACTCATAAATTTTAAACAAAAAACCACAATATATTGTGCCTTTCTGTAATGAACAGCACTAATTTATTGTGGAACATTTTGTAATATTCAATTGGATTTTATGAGTTCAAGCTCAAATTCATCTAAAAATCTGCATTCTCCCTCAGATAATGTATCATCAAGGGAAAGCTTTCCCATCCTGATTCTTTTGAGTTCCATAACCTCAATCCCAAAGCTTTTAAACATTCTTTTTATCTGATGATACATTCCCTGCCTGATGATAACCTTAGCCGTTTTATAATCCCCGTTAACCGCTTCCAGAACAGCAGGCAGGCATTCATCACTGCCAATAGTTACGCCCTTTTCAAACGCCTTTTTAATACTTTCATCAAAAGGCTTATCAAGGGAAGCAATATACGTTTTCGGAATATGGTTTTTCGGGCTTAGAATCTTATGAGCGAATTCGCCGTCATCCGTTATAAGAACAAAGCCAGTTGTATCTTTATCAAGCCTGCCGGCAGGAAAAAGATTTTTTCGCTTCATATCATCAGGCAGAATATCAACAACCGTTTTTTCATTCATTTTTCTTCCGTCTGTTGAGGAAATAACACCCTTGGGCTTATTCATCATAATATAAACGAACCTGCGAAACTTAATTTCCTTTCCGTTTACATTCAGAATATCCCTTTCTTCATCGAGCTTCCGGGCGGAGGATTTTTCGCATACCCCGTTTACAAACACCTTTCCGGATCTGATCAGCGATTTTGCATCACTTCTGGCAATATTCAGTTCATTAGAAATAATTTTATCTATTCTTTCCATTATAAATTTACTGCTTTTTCAGCGATTGCATAAAACCATCCGAAGCAGAGGTAGAACAAACATCCCCGCCGATCAGGGTGTTATTGCAGACCAGCAGATTTGCATAAATACAATCTCTGTTTTCATACCCCTGATAATTCGTTATGCTGTATGTATAAACAGTAACCTCCTGACCCTTATATTGCTCTAAATCAAAGCCCTGAGACTTTTGAATTTCATTATATCTTAAATAAACATCATTGAATTCTTCGGGAATTTTAACCTGCTTTTCAGTGCAATCCGTTTTGAATTCCCAGCCAAGAGAGGTCAGATAGGATTCTCTTTCCTCGTTTGTTTCAAGGGTAACGGCATTCATAACGCTTTCATTGCTTTTAATATGATTGGAAGCAAAGGTTATAACAATTACAACGATCCCCGTAAAAACAAGCAGCAGCCCGAAAATCGTTTTGGGCTTTAATCTTAAAGTCAGCATCTTCATAAAATCACCTACAATTGATTTTATGAGCCGAACATATTAAATATAACTTACAATATATTCTTCAATGGTATTAAGATACGATATTTCGGCAGTTGCCGTTATTCTAATACCATCTTCCGTATACGCTTCGCTTTCCACAATGCCGTAATTTCTGATTTCATTTGCAATTTTCGCCTTGGAAAACGGAACAAACAGCTGAACCCTTGCCGCAGCCTGCGGAAGTGCCTTGGAAATTGAATCAAGAAGATTTTCAATTCCATAGCCTGTTTTTGCACTGATATGAACACTTCTTCCAATCAGCGGAAAATCAAGAATATCGGGAACTAAATCACATTTATTCAAAACGTTTATAATCGGCTTTCCGTCACAGCCAAGGGAGGTAAGCAAATCATTTGTAACCTTGATATGCTCACTGCATTCCTCACTTGAGGCATCGCAGACATTCAGAATAACATCCGCCCAGAGCGCCTCTTCAAGCGTTGATTTAAAGGCATCAACCAGATGATGCGGAAGCCTTCTTACAAGACCTACCGTATCAATCAGCATTATCTTTCTGCCATCGGGCAGAATAAGCCTTCTTGCGGTTGGATCAAGCGTTGCAAATAATTTGTTTTCTTCCAATACGCCGGCAGCCGTTAAACGGTTCATAAGTGTTGACTTTCCGACATTGGTATAGCCAACGATGGCAACAGCCTGTGCGCCGTTCTTCTTTCTTCGTTCGTGCATAGCCTGTCTGCGCTTTTCAATTTTATCAAGGCTTTCATTCAGATACTGAATTCTTCTTCGGATATGCCTTTTATCCGATTCAAGCTTTGTTTCGCCCGGACCTCTTGTGCCGATTCCGCCGCCAAGCCTTGAAAGGCTTTTTCCCTGCCCCGAAAGACGGGGAAGCGCATACTTCAGCTGTGCCAGTTCAACCTGAATTTTACCCTCGGCAGATCTTGCTCTTTTTGCAAAAATATCAAGTATAAGCGTTGTTCTGTCTACAACCTTGACACTGGTAAAATCTTCTATATTTCTAACCTGAATCGGCGATAATTCACTGTCTGCAATAATAATATCAATATCATTTGACCTGCAGAACAGTTCCATTTCATTAAGTCTGCCGGAGCCGACAAAGGAGGACGGCGAAGGTGCATCCTTTTTCTGCACCATCATTCCGACAACCTCCGCACCTGCCGTATCAGCCAGCTCGGCAAGCTCATTTATTGAAGCTTCAGCGTCAAAATCGCCTGTATCAACGGAGATAAGCAATGCCCTTTCCGTCTTTTTTTCATAATTTGTTTTTTCCATTATTCATTAGTCCTGTTCTACAACTGCCTGAAGCACTATATTGGCAATGGAACCTGCAACCTTAGAGCCTGAATTTCCTCTTTCGGCAACAACAATAAAGGCATACGGATGCGCTTCATCATCTAAAAAGCCAACAAAAAGTGCTGTATTATGCGCATCAACATCATCAATTTCAGCTGTACCCGATTTCGCACAGATATTAAGCCCCGGAAATCTGCTTTCGCCATACTGGATAACAACATTATTCCTCATAAGCTTTTTAACTGTTGCAGCCGTTTCAGAGCTAATAAGCTGCGTTTCATCTGATTTAAAGGAAACACCGAGCGCTTTTCCTGCCTGATTTGAAAAATCATCAACAATATTAAAGGAAACAGCCTTTCCGTCATTTGCTATGGCACACATCAGCCGAAGCATGGAGGCAGGATTTAAAAGCGTATCCCCCTGTCCGATACCCGTCCAGCCTACTGTTGTATCGGCAGCATTGCTTTCAAGAGGAAATCTGCCTGCAGTTGATGAAATCTTACCGCTTACCGAAACAGAAGAGGTTAAACCGAGCTTATCAACGGTTGCTTTTAATTTATCTGCACCAAGCTGTATTGCAAGATCGCCGAAGGCGGTATTACAGCTCTGCGCCAGCGCATGCTCAAAATCAATTTTTCCGTGGTAGCTGTTACATATAATATTATCTTCCTTAATTCCGTCTACATCCAAAATTCTTTTACAGTTCCAGCTTTCATTCAAAACATCATTTCCCATATTTTCAAGCGCACAAATCGTTGTAACAATCTTGAAGGTTGATCCCGGAGTATAAAGACCCGAAAGAAACCTGTTAAGATATGCACCTTCATAAATAGGATTTGTATCCAAATCTCTTGGAACATTATTTACATCAAAGGTTGGTGCAGAAACCATACAGACAATATCCCCTGTTTTATAATTTACAACACCGATTGTCCCCTTTCTGCCTTCAAGAGCATTATACGCAACCTTGTTTAGTGCAGA
>JAIDJS010000124.1:0-1882 GCA_029052085.1 Eubacterium sp. | reverse complement strand
GCTTTAAATCATTTCCGTTGTTTCCCTTTTCAATTCCGTATACACCTGTAAGAACATTATAGCCGACAAGCTCGGATTCATAAGCAGTCTGAACACCTGTTGCAATAAAGCCTCTCATATCGCCGACAACATGCAGATTTGCTTTTCTTATACTTTTGCTGTCATTATAAACACGGTCGCCATCCTTGGTTTCAACCAAAACAACACCGTCTCTGTCCGTAATTGCACCTGCTGCAATAAGCTTGCCGTCATTATAAACATGGCTGTTGTAATACTTCATAACCCAGACATCGCCGTCTTCAACAAGGCTGTAGCCCATAAAAATAAGACCTGCAATGAATACTACGGAAAGAATCCAGAGGAAAACGCCCCTTCTTGTAATCATTTTCATTTCTTTTTTGCACCTCCGAGATAATTATAGGTGCGCACATCAGACGCTTTGATGAAAGCAAGCACTGCCCAGCAGCACATCATAGACGAACCGCCCTGGCTTACAAACGGAAGCGTTACACCCGTTAAAGGAAGAACATCGGTTATGCCGAAAATGTTAAGCGCTGTCTGAAAAAGAAGCATACCCGCACCTGCAACAGCAGCAATAGAATAAAAGGTGGATCTTGAAGCGATGGAATTAATAAGTGCGGAAGCAGCAATTGCTACAAAGGTAAGAACAAGGATAATGCCGAAAATAAAGCCCCATTCCTCACAGATAACACCAAAAATCAAATCGGTAGTTGAAGCAAAAACATGCTTTGTATTTCCGTTGCCGATGCCAAGACCGAGCAGACCGCCCGAAGCCATACCAACAAGCGTTCTTGTTTGCTGGTAGCCGCTTCCGTTAAAGTATTCCGGCTCCCAGATATGACGGTAAACCGCAAAACGGGCAGTTACATAAGATTTATACTTAACAACAATTCCTGCACCAAGCACTGCCGAAGCAACAGCAAGAATGATGGTTTTGATATCACCCGAATTCATAAAGGCAATTATAAGAAACGTAATAAAGAAAATCAGTGCAGTTCCGAAATCCTTTATCAGAATAAGCGAGCCGACACAAGCAATTGAAAAGCCGATAAACGCAAAAATGTTCTTGCTTGTCTGTATCTTTTCAAGCGTTGCCGAACCAACAAAAATAAAGGCTATTTTAACAAATTCAGACGGCTGAAAGGTGATTCCGCCGATAGTTATCCAGTTTCTTGCACCATTTGTTACCTTTGCAATAACGAGATTTACAATAAGAAGCAGAATGGCGCCTGCTGCAACAGGCAGTCTTAATTTCATACACAAATCAACATTACCGAGAATAAATACCATAAAGATATAAATCAATATTCCTGCAAGTATCATAAAATACTGCTTAAAAGCGCTGTTTGCATCAACAGAGCCAATCGTTGAAATGCCGGTTCCGCAAAGGAAAAAGGCAATAAGCTCAAGTTCAAAATTCCGTCTGTGCAGAATGGTATAGAAAGAAACAAGATAAATCCATTCCGTAAGTATTAAAAGTGCAGCAGCAAGAAGCACCTTTGATTCAAATGTTTCATAGCTGTAGGCTGCACTGAAAGCAGTTACAAGCTGAAAAACAGATATAATAAGCAGCATCAGAAAATTATTTATAGGCTTGATTTTCGGAAGCTTCTTTTTATCACGCTTTGCCATTTTTCCCACCTCACTTTTCATAGAAAACAAACACCTTGTCGCCAAAGGTTATCATATCCTCATCAAAAATCAGCTGCGGCTGATTGATATATCTGCCGTTCAACTTTGTTCCGTTATGACTGTCCAGATCGGAAAGCGCCCATCCCCTTGAGGTTAAATGAATTCTTGCGTGCCTGCCGGAAACTGTATTGGCTGTCACTTAAACACATCTCCGAGCCCACGAGACAGG
>JAIDJS010000123.1 GCA_029052085.1 Eubacterium sp. | reverse complement strand
ATGTATGGTATACAATAAAGTTGAGATATGCGGTATAAACACAAACGACATAAAGGTGCTTAAAGAAAAAGAAAAAATGGAGCTTCTCAGAAAAGCAAGAAGCGGCGATATGAAAGCAAGAGAAGAACTGATAAATTGTAATTTAAGGCTTGTTTTATCAGTTATTCAGCGATTTCAGAACAGGGGCGAATCAATGGATGATTTGTTTCAGGTTGGAGTTATAGGGCTGATTAAAGCAATCGACAACTTCAATCTTGACCTGGATGTGAAGTTTTCAACCTATGCCGTTCCCATGTGTATCGGGGAAATACGCCGTTTTTTGCGTGACGACAATCCTGTAAGAGTCAGCAGAAGCATGAGGGACACTGCTTATAAAGCAATGCAGGTTAAAGAAAAGCTGATAAATAAAAATCAAAAAGAACCTACAGTTGAGGAAATTGCAAAAGAGCTTGGAATGAAAAAAAGCGATGTTGTACTTGCTCTTGAAGCCATAGTTGAACCTGTTTCACTTTATGAGCCTGTTTACAGCGACGGCGGAGATACAATTTACGTTATGGATCAGGTTGGCGACAGTAATTGCGACACGGACTGGATAGACGAAATTATGATAAAAGACGAAATCCGCAGACTGGATGACAGAGAGCGGAACATTATGTATCTGCGCTTTATGCAGGGCAAAACGCAAATGGAGGTTGCAAAAGAGGTTGGAATATCACAGGCACAGGTAAGCAGGCTTGAAAAGAACGCTTTGAAAAGAATAAAAAATCACAAATAAATATACAAATTGTAATATAAAAAGACAGACTCAAATTTGAGTCTGTCTTTTTATATCAGAGTATTTCATTTTGAATTTCAGGAAAAATTTCAAGACTTCGCTTTAGAATTCCATTCATATAGGCTATTGCCGTTCCGTAATTTGTAAACGGTACATTTTGATTTTCAGCAGATTTTTGACGATACAGCATTTCCTTTTCATTAAGCATACAACCACCACAATGAACAACGAGCGCATATTTTTTTAAATTTTCGGGGAAATCGCCGCCGGATGTAAATTCAAATTGAAGCGCCTTATCCGTATGCTTTTTCAACCAGTTCGGAAGCTTAACCGTTCCGATATCTTCGCACTGCCTGTGATGTGTACATCCCTCTGAAATCAGCACAATATCGCCGTTTTCCAGCTTTTCTATACTTGCCGCACCCCGAACAGCTGTTTTCAGAATACCTTTATAATCAGCCATAAGAATTGAAAATGAAGTTAAAGGAATATCATCGGGAACCAATGTTTTAACCTTTCCGAAAACCTGACTGTCCGTTACAACCAGCTTAGGCTTTACCTTAAGGTTTTCAAGAGTGAACGAAAGCTGTTCGGGTTGAACAGTGATACAAACCGCATTCGCATCAAGTATATCTCTTATAGTCTGAACCTGCGGCAATATCAGCCTGCCCTTTGGTGCCGAACCATCTATCGGCGTTACAAGGACAATAACGTCCTCTTTTTTTAGCTTATCACAAATTATACATTTGGTAATAATTTCCTTTATTCCAAAAAAGGCAATTTTATCTTTTAAAGCGTTGATATTTTCGCCTGTTCTGGCACTTACGGATATTTCATTATCGGCAAGATTATCCATTTTTTTTAAATCTGATTTATTATAATTATATTTATGACTTTCTCGTGGGCTCGGTGATGTGTATAAGAGACATATATTCGACGGCGCCGCGCAGTTCACGCACGTTTCCGGGCCATGTGTAGGAGGAAAGAATGAGC
>JAIDJS010000122.1 GCA_029052085.1 Eubacterium sp. | reverse complement strand
GCAAAAACATCTGGATTTGCGGAGGAGCAAATATTGCAAATCAATGTATTCAAAAAGATATAATTGATGAATACCGTATTACAACCATTCCTGTAATTCTGGGAGGCGGAATCCGGCTGTTTAACGAAAATAACCCTATGATAAAACTGCGTTTGAAAAAAGTAAAAAAAGAAAACGGCTTGATTGAGTGTATCTATGTGAAAAGATAAGATGCTGTATATTCAATATGCAATCATTAATTCAAAATTAAAAACACATAAAAACCTATACAAAATAACCTGATAGACCTGCATTTTTAAGTGCAGGTCTTTTTCATTCATTCAGCATTGCTCAACAGAAAAATTATTGCAAATATATAAAAAACATATTATAATAAGTATTATTTTTATATATTTTGTGGAGAAAAATTGTGAATTATATTGAATATGACACTGCCTGCGGCAGAATTCGCGGCATTGAAAATGAAACATGTTTAGAATTCCGCGGAATCCGTTATGCAAAAGCGGAGCGTTTTGAGTATCCTGAGCAAATAAAAAATTGGATTGGCACATATGATGCAACTGCATTTGGAGATTGTGCATACCAGCATCGTGCATTTGACGATGATGCAACCGTAAATGCCTTTTATCATAAAGAATTCAGAAAAGGTCTTTCTTTTACATACAGCGAGGACTGCCTTTTCCTGAATATATGGGCACCCAAAAACGCTGAAAACTGCCCTGTGCTTATTTATATTCATGGCGGAAGCTTTACAGGAGGCAGTGCAAACGAAGGACATATCAGCGGAGAAAAATTTGCTGAAAACGGCATTATTATGGTTGCATTCAATTATCGTTTAGGTCCTTTCGGATTTTGCTCACACCCTGATTTAACTGATGCAAACGGCACCTGCGGCAATTATGGTTTATTTGATCAGACCATTGCAATCCAATGGGTTAAAGATAACATTTCCGCTTTCGGAGGCAATCCCGATAAAATAACGCTTATGGGACAGAGTGCAGGCGCAATGAGTGTTGATATTCATTTATCAAACCCATTAATAAGCAATTGCATTTCCGGAGCAATTCTGCTCAGCGGTGCAGGATTGCAGAGATTTCTTTTAAAACCGTTATTACCCGATAAAACAATTTCATTCTGGAATACCGTTATAAAAAATGCCGGTGTCAGCACTGTTAAAGAACTGAAATCCGTTGAGCCTGAAGTTCTTTATTACGCATGGCTTGATGCGTGCAAGGCAGCAAAATTCAGTATGCCGTATACCCTTCCTGTATATGATGGTAAAATTTTGAAAAAAGGTAATTTTACTGCTGACACAATTGCTGATATTCCGTATATAATGGGTTCAACCTGTACGGATATGATGCCGATTGTTTTACAGACTATTCACAAAAAATGGGGCAGACACGCAAAAAAACGCAACAGCAGCAAGTGCTATATTTATAATTTTACACGCAATCTTCCCGGCGATGAAAAGGGTGCATGGCACTCAGCAGATTTGCTTTATGCTTTTTCAACGCTTGATTTTAACTGGCGGCCATTTGAAAACATTGATTATACGATTTCCGAACAGCTTTCACAGGCATTATGTGCTTTCATAAAAAGCGGAAATCCAAATTGCGATGCTATACCGAAATGGCAGACTGACTATAAAAAGCCTCTGCATTTCTGTGAAAATACACACAGTGAACAATGG
>JAIDJS010000121.1 GCA_029052085.1 Eubacterium sp. | reverse complement strand
GGATATAACATTGTCACATAGTATTAAACATAATACCATCGTTATTGAAAATATCGCAGCTAATAACTTTTTCACAGAAATCTCCTTATTTATTTTTCTTTTTCCTGATTACGATAAGCACAACTGCAGTGGTAATCAAAAGAACAGCAGCTGAAGCACCGACGATAATATATTGTGATTTTTTTATAGCATTGCCTGTCTTCGCATTTTCAAAATTGAATGAAGATTGCCGTTTATCAGCTCATCATTCATATCCCCAATTTCTATTTTATTCCATTCGGCTTCGCTGCCCTCATAGTATACATCCATTTTTTTATTTTCGGATTCTCGATAATTATCAATTGCTTCTTGATACCATTCATTATCATCTGAATTGCCAAAGCAGTTTGATTCAATTTCTGTTACGGATTTCGGAATAACAACGCTGTTATATACACCGACAAAATTATTTTTGCAAAGCGTTGTTATACCATTTTCAATTACAACATCCCTTACACGTGGTATATTACAATTATTATCATCAGAGCCCCGATAAAATAAGTTGCTTACAGAATAATAAGTATCATATAAATCTACCGGCAGATAAAGAGAACCTTTTCCGCTTACAACTAATTCTTCCGTAATGTAGTCAAGCCTGCAGGATATTTTTTTATCCGGCAGAATTTTAACTATTTCAATTTCATCTCCTGCGGTGTCCGACAGGCTTTTGTCCGATTCGGGTACATCAACAGAATAACGAAATTCTAACTTTGAAAATAATTCATCCTGATTATCACGAAAGATTATTTTATCCCAATCTTCCTTAGCCCCGGCATAATTGATTATTTTTAAAGAAGGACATCGGCTGAAATCTCCCTGGATTTTTTTAATGGATTTCGGCAGTGTCATTTCCGTAAGATTTATCCAATCGTCAGATTCATACGCACCCATAAGAACATAGGAATCTAAAATGGTTATACCGTCTTTTACTAACAGCTTCTTTACAGAATCCGGCTCAATACCTTCCTGCCACAAGGTTGTTGCAATGCAGGAACGCATTCTGCCATAGCCCTGAAAAATTACTTCGCCGCTTTCTTTATCAAAAGACTCTGTTACAGTCATTTCTTCAACTGACGAAGCAAACAGGGTTGTATTTGCAGATAGTATTAAAC
>JAIDJS010000120.1:1607-4719 GCA_029052085.1 Eubacterium sp. | reverse complement strand
ATATACCAGTTGCTGTTTGATATACTTGACCATCCCGTAAATGCAAGCAAGGTTGTTTTAACGCTATAACTTCTGCCCAAAGAAAGATTAAGTATTATATAAAACAGCACTGCAATTGCAAAATGATACCAAACCTTAAACAATCTTCCGCCCGGAATGTTTTTAACGTATGCCTTCCCCTTTTTGCATATAGACTCCATCATACCGTATCCGGAGAAAAACAAAAAGGTAACCACTACAAGCTGACCGAGAAATGTTTTCAACAAATCATACGGCTTATCCATTACTCCGTTCAGCTTTACATACTGAGCAGCATGACTAAGAAAAACCAAAAGCACAAAAATGCCGTTTATTGCCGTAGTCTGAGCAGGGGAAGAATAATCTTTAAAAAAAGCGTTAGAACCCTTTGTCTGATTATTTATCATAACCACGAAAAAAACCGCAAATAAAAACAGTAACATTTATCTCATTCCCTTCCCAAAAATACTAACATTATTTGCAATCTTTTGCAACAGATAATTATATGAAAAATGAAAAGAGGTGCCACCGGGACACCTCTTTCATTATTATGCTCTTGCGCAGCCGTCTACCGAAAGGATATCGCCTGTCACATAGGAAGCAAGATCACTTGCAAGGAAAAGGAACGCATTTGCAACATCCCTCGGCTCGCCGATTCTGCCAAGAGGAATTGTTTTGATAAGCGGCTGAATCATTGCATCGGGAAGTGCCGCCACCATATCCGTTTTTGTAATACCCGGAGCAACCGCATTCACTCTGATCTGGAACGGAGCAAGCTCACGCGCCAAAGATTTGGTTAAGCCGTTTACCGCAAATTTACTTGCAGGATAGCCAACACCTGACGGCTGACCGTAAATGCTTACCATAGATGATGTATTTAAAATTACACCGCCGCCGTTTTCCTTCATATTCGGAACAACAGCCTTTACGGCGTTAAAGATTGCTTTTACATTCAGATTCATTATACTGTCGAACTCTTCAGCCGTAGTATCCTCAATCTTTTTATTTGCCGAAATGCCGGCGTTATTAACTAAAACATCAATTTTTCCGTGCTTTGCAATAATTTCATTTATTGTTTTTACAACTTCATCATAGTCAGTTAAATTCGGGCAATAGCCTGTTACCTCCATCCCCTCTTCTTTCAACTGATTTACTGCCTTATCAACCGTATCCTGCCTTGAACCGAACAGAATTACATCAGCACCGTTTTCCTTAAATACTCTGACAATTTCAAGCCCGATTCCTCTTGTACCGCCCGTTACAACGGCCAACTTGTTTTTTAACATTTTAATTTACCCCTTTAAAATTTGAAAAGATTACAAATCTTTTCTTGATTGTATTATAGCATTAACCGGCTTATTTGTAAACAAAATCAGAAAAAGTGTCAAAAACTGCAAAAAGCGGGCGGATAATATCCGCCCGCTGTCTTTATGTATCGTAATTTCAAAGTTTAACTGTAATGCTTTATAACTCTGTTAATTGCCGTATAGGTATCATAATGACTTACCTTGCCGGGAGATGTGTATTCAATAAGTGCCGAGGGGCAATGATAGGTTGAACGAACATATCCCTCAATATAGCCTTTTGTTGTGCCGTATCTGTCAACATGTCTTTCCGAAAGGCGCATTGTATTTCCGAATATTGTGCATAAATCGCCTGTGCCATACGTTCCGTCAAGCCAGCCGTGGAAATCGGTATACACATCGGGTCTGTACTGTTTCAGAAGATTAACCATAGCACGGGTTTCGGTTGCTTTAAATGCCCCCTTCATAAAATCCCTGTTCATATCAATATGATTTGCCGTGCATCTGCCGAAAGCCGTTGAGCATGCACGCTGATTATTCGTTCCAGCAATTGTTCCGTCCGGATTAAGGCAAGGAATGATAACCAATCTGAACTTGCCTAAGCTGCCCGGATTTTCAGCATAATACTTTACTAACTTATTTCCCTCTTCAACAAGAACCTTTCCATCTCTGCTGTATGAATCCTCAAAGCCGTGAATGGCAAAATTCATAACATAGGTCTTTTTATAGCTTCCGTTTGTCGGCGTAATGATATATGCTTCAAGGTTTCTGCCCTGATATGATTTTCCGAACACATACTTGGTTACATTGCTGTAATCATAGCTTACCTGCGTTGCAACCTGATTCAGATAAAGGCAATTGTTTTCATTGACAACGGATATTTTAACCGTTGCTGCCAAGCCGTTATAAGCAACCGCAGTTATTTCCGCAGTGCCTTTTTTCACACCTGTAACTATACCATTAGCAGAAACCTTTGCTACAGCCGTATTTGACGACTTATAAGTAATCAAACGACTGGCAGAACCGCTTGAAAGCTGAACCTTCAGCTTATACTGGCTTGTTCCGTTTTGAACCTTTGTATTGGAATTTTTAATAGCAATGCTGGTTGGAGCTTTCTTAACAGTTACCTTACAGGTAGCCTTTTTGCCGTTAAACGTTGTACAGGTAATGGTTGCTGTTCCTGCAGATACACCTGTTACTACACCCGAACCGTTTACGGATGCAACCTTTGTATTCGAGCTTGACCATGAACGAAGCCTTGAATAACCGTCGTGCAGTGTTGAATCAATATCCAGACTTTTTTCTCCGATGCCGATTGTTGCAGATGTATAATTAAGGGAAACAGAGGTCGGGGCTTTTTTTACCGTAATTTTACTTGTTGCTTTTTTGCCGCCCTTGTATACTGCAGTAATCGTTGCTGTTCCTGTTTTCTTGGCAGTAACAACACCCTTTGAGGATACCGATACAATATTTTTGTTGCTTGAGGAATATTTGATATCGGAAGTAAGCGCAACACTATCCTGTGTTATAACAGTAAGCTGTGATGTTTCTTTAAGCCCAAGCGTAATATCGCCCTGTTTGATTTTAATTGAATTGATAGAATATCTGGCATTTACCACAGCACTGTACTTAGATGTAATACTCTCATTGTCACTGCTTACCGCTTTCATTTTATAGGAATATTGCTTACCATAAGCAGCAATAGCTGTTGTAAAGGATTTATTCCCCGTTGTTTTCATACACTTATAGGAGCCGTCCGCCTGTTTGATATAAAGCTCATACTTATCTGC
>JAIDJS010000120.1:0-1507 GCA_029052085.1 Eubacterium sp. | reverse complement strand
GCCTGTTTGATATAAAGCTCATACTTATCTGCACCTGCTACTGCTTTCCAATACAGCTTAAATGTACCGTCTGCATTTTCAGTTACTTTTAGCGCAGGCGTTTGTAATTTATAATTGTTTACTGCACTTACAGTATTGCTGAAATCGGATGCAGCCGAGGCGTTATCACTGTTCAGTGCTTTCATCTTATAGCTGTACTTTTTACCATATTCCGCAATTGCAGTTGTAAAGGAAGTTGCACTTGTTGTTTTCATTACCTTATAAGAGCCGTCCGCCTGCTTGATATAAAGCTCGTATTTATCAGCACCTGCCACTGCATTCCACGAAAGCTTAAATGACCCGTTTGTATTTTCAGTTACCTTAATAGCAGGCTTCTGTAATTTTACATCGTTTACTATACTGACAATATTGCTGAATTCCGAATTATAACTGCTATTTGACTTATGTATTGCTTTCATCTTATAGCTGTAAGCCTTGCCGTAAGGGGCAATAGCTGTTACAAACGAAGCATCGCTTGTTGTTTTCATTACTTTATAGGAACCATTCGCCTGCTTGATATAAAGCTCGTATTTATCAGCGCCGTCTACCTCATTCCAGTATAAGGTAAACGAACCGTTTTTGTTTACGGCAACCTCCAATTCAGGTGCTTCAATCTGCCCGGTTGCTGGGATTATTTCTGTTTGAACGTCTCCGCATTCTTCGCAGGTTAAGGTTTTAACTCCGTCCTCTGCATAGGTTGCTTCCTTTGTTATTTCAGCAATGTAATTGTGGATATGCTCCGTTGTTTCCTCCTCATCGGTCTGAGCAAATACAATGGATGCAGAGCATATGCCGATAATCAATATAATACTTGCAAAAAAACAAGAAACTATTTTTTTCATAAACCTATTCCTCCTAAAAAATCTCTTGTTGTCAAAAGCAAGATTCTGAATCATCCCTGTTTTGAGTATACTACTGCAAAACTGCTAAGTCAATGGAAAATCATTTAATGGTTTTTCGTTATCGTACTTATACCTTGTGCATTTATATACACAATTCAGAATCATAAAAGGTTGCACAAACTTTTTACAGTTTTTATGTGTTCCATTGTATAAGTATAAAATTCATCCAAAAGTGTTGCAAAAATTTTCAAGTAATATATTGATCATTTGCTTGATATTATCAAAAAGTGTTAGAAAAATGCAAAAACAAATAGAGCCAAACATCAAAATTTGGCTCTATTACAGTGGTTGCGGGAGGGATAGGGCTCTCCTCTTGCTATCGAAAGGTACACTGTACCTTTCTCCCAAATTCCTTCATCCTACGGCCTTGAAATTTGGAGCCACGTGTTCGAGTCCAATAAAAAAGACAAAAAGAAAGACACCGAAATGGTGTCTTTCTTTTTGTGGTTGCGGGGGTAGGACTCGAACCTACGACCTCCGGGTTATGAGCCCGACGAGCTTCCAACTGCTCTACCCCGCGATATATCTTTGTATAGCTGAACTATCGCTTCGCTATGGTAATACAT
>JAIDJS010000012.1 GCA_029052085.1 Eubacterium sp. | reverse complement strand
GCGAAACGCAGGAAACCAGATATTTTGATGATTACACTACTGAAGCAAAAGAAATTAAGGGATATGCGTTAAAGCAGACTCCTGTAAATGCAGCAGGTAAAATTGATGCTGATGAAACAGTTGTAACATATGTTTATGCACTTAAGGATTCTTCAGTTACTGCAAATTATGTTGATGAAAACGGTAAAGAAATTGCTGCTTCAGAAACAACAACAGGTAAGTATTTTGAGAAATATACAACATATCCAAAGGATATTTTAGGCTATGAATTAATTGCTTCTTCGGAAAATGCCGAAGGTGTAAGAGAAGAAGATGTAATTCAGGTTTATTATACCTATAAGCTTAAGGATTCTACTGTTGTTGTTCGTTATGTTGATATAA
This sequence comes from Eubacterium sp., assembly GCA_029052085.1. Taxonomy (GTDB): domain Bacteria; phylum Bacillota; class Clostridia; order Oscillospirales; family Acutalibacteraceae; genus Eubacterium_R. The sequence continues at coordinate 6,775 of JAIDJS010000012.1, read as the reverse complement.
ACGGCAATGAAATTGCAGAAAGTGAAACCTTAAACGGAAAGGTATTTGAAGCTTATAAAACAGAAGCTAAGCAGATTAACGGCTATGAATTAACTATGATGCCGGGAAATGCAAATGGCACATTTGCTGAAAATCAGCAAACTGTAAATTATGTTTATGCGCTTAAAGGCTCCGGTGTTGTTGCAAATTATGTTGACGAAGCAGGCAATAAGCTGGCAGAAAGTGTTGCACAATACGGAAATGTTTTTGATAAATATTCCACTTCAGCAAAGGAAATCAAGGGCTATGAATTAGTTTCTGTTCCTGAAAATGCGCAGGGCGAACTTACCGAAGAGTTAATTGTTGTAAATTATGTTTATAAGCTTAAGGATTCAAAGCTTATCATTCGTTATGTAGACGAAGAAGGTAATGAAATTGCAGAAAGTGATGTTGTTAATGGTAAGGTGTTTGAAAGCTACAGCACAACTGCAAAGAGCATTTATGAGTATCAATTGATTTCTTCAACAAATAATACCTCCGGCGAAATGACGGAGGAAGATATTCTTATCGTTTATACCTACAAGAAGGTTCTTAATATTGATACGGACGGCGACGGCGAACCTGATCTTAATATAGATCCTGATAAGGACGGAAAGCCTGATATTAATATCGATACAGATGATGACGGAAAACCTGATGTGAATATTGATACAGATAAGGATGGCAAGCCTGATGTAAATATCGATACAGATAAGGATGGCAAGCCTGATGTGAATGTTGATACAGATAAGGATGGCAAACCGGATATCAATATAGATACAGATGATGACGGCAAGCCAGACATCAATATAGATACAGACGGCGATGGTAAGCCGGACATCAATATAGATACAGATGGCGACGGTAAGCCTGATATCAATATAGATACAAATGGCGATGGAAAGCCTGATATCAATATTGATACAGACGGCGACGGAAAACCTGATGTGAATATAGATATAGACGGCGATGGCAAGCCGGACATCAATATTGATACAGATAATGATGGTAAAGCGGATATCAATATTGATACAGACGGCGACAGCAAACCTGATGTGAATATTGATACAGATAAGGATGGCAAACCGGATATCAATATCGATACAGATGATGACGGAAAGGCAGACATCAATATCGATACAGACGGCGATGGCAAAGCTGATCTTAATCTTGATTTAGATGGTGATGGTATTGCAGATGCCAATATTGATACCAATGGCGATGGTATTGCAGATAAGAACATTATCGGTGCTGTGGATACAGGCTCATCAGATATGTTCAAAATGATTATGTATGCTTCTATATCCATTGTTGCTGCTTTCCTTATTATTGTTTTAATGTTTAAGAACAAAAAGAAAGAAAAAGAAGCGTAATCCATAAAATATAAATGCGGTTTGATTATATCAAACCGCATTTTGTTATGAAGGATTAGAACGAGCAGAAACGCAGCATTTGGCATATATACTGTTTGCTATTGCGGCTTTGCTCAAGTTTTACATAAAATGAACAGCCCATTGCCTTTGCAATGGGCTGTCTGTTATTTTATCAGATACATTAAGCAGATTTGTTTGCTTTAGCCGCTCTTTCAAGAGCAAGCTTGTAATCCTTCTGATCGGTGAAGATCTCATTTTTATATGGGTTTTTCTTCTGCTTTTTAGCACGCATAATGATTGCTGTAAGAACGCAAACATTAACACCAAGAGCAAGAATAGCTATAATAGCCTGTGCTTTTGGATTTGCACTTGCAGGCATTGTAGCAGCATCTCCCATTACATATCCTTCCGGATAAACGGATGTAATAACAGAGAATTTGCTTCTGTCCAGGAAGATTGGGAATACCTGAGCAAACATACACCAGAGAGCAAGTGTGTTAGCACGGTTCTGAATCCAGCCGCCCTTGTTCCAGAATGCGTTTGCAAATGTAGGAGCAAGAAGAAGAGCAAGACCGCAGTACCATGAGTGGTTTGGAAGGTTAAGATAGGTATACTCAAAGTTCCAGATATCATATGCAAGAATGTAACACCATGTCATATCAGGCCAAAGCATATCCTGCTTGTTCTTTGATGTGTAGATGCCCCACCAGCCGGTCATACAAAGGATGTTGATGATTCCGGCAAATCCGTTAAGCCAGTTCCACCAGCCGCCGTAGATCCAAACATTTTCTGATGAGAACCACCAGCCGCCTGTGAAGCCGCCTTTGATAGCTGATTCAAAGTCAGAAGCAACTGCGATAAGAATGTTGATAGCAACGATTAAGAACGGAAAAATTTTAAACCAGTCTTTTTTTCCGATGTTCCATTTATATTTAAGCATCATAAAGCCAATACAGCCTGCTGTTGCAGCATAAAGCTTAGCGTAATGGAACCAACCGTTCATATAAATGTGTGTCTGATTGTTTACTGCCCATTCAGCACCGGATTTAGCGCCGATAGCGACAGCAATGAAATAAACCGTTAAAGCTGCAGGTAATACAAAGAACAATGCAATACCGCCGGCTTTTGTACGGCGAGCAATCTCGTTAAAAATAACGAGAGCAGCGAAAACAAGCACCCAGCCCAAAAGCTGATAAAGCGCGTTATCGCCGTTAATTTGGAATAAAATAGTAATCCTCCCTTAAAAATATGTATTATATAGGCTCAAGAAAAGTGAACCTTAGCTTAACCATGTTTTGGCGGCTGTAAATTAAACAGCCTCTATTTCCTTTATATTAATTTCATTTCCGGAAATAAGGTAAGTGCTTTCGGATTTGCAGTTCGGGCATATTTTGCCGTTTTCAACCGTTTTATAAGTGCCTTTACAGCTTTCGCAATATGTTACTGCGGGAATAACCTCAATAACAAGCTTTGCACCGTTCATAAGCTCTTTTTTTGCGCATGCCCAGCTCCAGCAGTCATCAAGATAATTATGAAGTACGCCTGAAACTTCGCCAAGCTCAATCGTAACCGAATTTACTTTTTTCAGCTTATTCTGAACTGCAACATCCTCAACGCTTTTTATAATATGAAAAACAATTCCAAGCTCATGCATAGTAATCAGCCTTTTTTCGCACGCTTAATTTTAATCTGTCTTTTCAGCATATACGGCAGAATTGCTTTCATTTTGTCATCTGAATTAACCATAGTGCTGCATTCGGGGTTTTCACGATGAAGCTTAATCGCATCAAATTCACATTTTGTTGTGCAGACACCGCAGCCGATGCACTTGTTTTCATCAACAACCGAAGCACCGCAGCCAAGGCAGCGTGAGGTTTCAGTTTTAAGCTGTTCTTCAGTTAATGCTCTGTGTGCATCCTTGAAGGATGTTCTGTGGTCAATGCTTTTATCCGTTTCGGGAATCTGCCTTGATGAATTATCATAGCTTTCAACGAGGATATCATCTTTGTTCAGCTCAATGAAATCTCTTCTGTTTCTGCCGATTGTAAGGCTTGCATTGTAATGAACAAAGCGATGGATGGATTCTGCGCCTTCCTTGCCTGCGGCAATAGCATCAATGGCAAATTTAGGGCCGGTATAAACATCTCCGCCAACGAAAATATCCTCCTGTGCGGTCTGGTATGTAAGGCTGTCAGCAACAGGGGAGCTGCCTCTTCCGAGTTCAACGTTTTCTTTTTCAAGAAGATTGCCCCAGATAATGCTTTGTCCGATTGAAAGGTATACATTATCACATGCAATGGTTTTTGTGTCGTTTTCATCATATTGAGGATTGAATCTGCCGTCAGCATCCTTAACAGCTACACACTTTTTAAGAACAATGCCGGTAACTTTTCCGTTTTCGGTAAGGATTTCTTTTGGTCCCCAGCCGTTGAATATTTCAATTCCCTCATCTTCTGTTTCAAAGATTTCTTCATCGGAAGCCGGCATTTCTTCTCTGCTTTCAAGGCAGTACATGCCTAAAACATCAGCACCGCAGCGCTTTGAAGATCTTGCAACGTCAACTGCTACATTACCGCCGCCGATAACAACTGTCTTTTTGCCGCTAAGATCAAGCTCGTGATTTTCTGCAATTTTATACAGAATGTCAACAGCGCTCATAACACCCTCAGCGTCCTCGCCTGCAATCCCTGCCTTTCTGCTGCCCTGGCAGCCGATAGCAATGTAAAATGCTTCGTAGCCCTGTTCTCTTAATTCATCAAGTGTAATGTCTTTTCCTACTTCAACACCGCATTTGATTTCAACACCAAGCTGACGGATAATATCAATTTCAGCCTCAACAACATCCTTCTCAAGCTTGTAGGAAGGAATACCATAGGTAAGCATACCGCCTGCCTTTTCATTCTTTTCAAAAACAGTTGGTCTGTAACCTGTTGTTGCAAGGTAATAAGCACAGGAAAGTCCTGCAGGACCTCCGCCTATAATAGCAATCTTGTTTTTAAATTCGCCTCGGTTTGACGGAATAACCTTTTCCGGAATATATCTTGTTTCTGCATCAAGATCCTTTTGTGCTATAAAACGCTTAATCTCATCAATTGCAACTGCCTCATCAATTGTTCCTCTTGTGCAGGCATCCTCGCATCGTCTGTTGCACACTCTTCCGCAAACAGCAGGGAATGGGTTTTCTTTCTTGATAAGAGCAAGTGCATCTGTATATCTGCCCTGTGCAGCCATCTTGATATATCCCTGTACTGCAATGTGGGCAGGGCAGGCTGTTTTGCATGGTGCAGTGCCTGTATCATAACAGTTGATTCTGTTTTTATCTCTGTAATCGGGGCTCCATTTATCCTTGCCCCATTTAACTGCATCGGGAAGCTCCTGCTTCGGATATGTAACTTCAGTGCCATCCTTTTTGCAAAGCTTCTGTCCAAGCTTAACAGCGCCGGCAGGGCAGTATTCAACGCAGCGTCCGCAGGCAACGCAGTCTTTTGCCTCAACTCTTGCAACATAAGCAGAGCGGCTCATATTCGGTGTGTTAAATAACTGTGAGGTGCGAAGCGCATTGCAGACCTTTACCTGACAGTTGCAGATAGCAAAAATCTTGTTTTCGCCGTCAATATTAGTAATCTGATGAACAAAGCCGTTGTCCTCGGCACGCTGAAGAATTTCCATAACCTTTTCACGGGTAATGTAATGGCCCTTATTGGTTTCAACAAGATAATCTGCCATATCGCCGACGCCGATGCACCAGTCCTCAGGATCGTCAGCACAGCCCTCGCCCAATATGGCTCTTGAATAACGGCAGGAACACGGACCTGCAGCATATTTTCCGTCATATTTATCAAGCCAGTGTGAAATATGCTCAACAGGAACGGATTTGTTCTCCATTTCTATTGCTTTTTCAATAGGAATAACGTGCATACCGATTCCGGCTCCTCCGGGCGGAACCATAGGTGTAATAACCTCAAGAGGAAGCTGTGTCATTCTTTCAAAGAAGCTTGCAACCTCCGGATGCTCAACAATGTTTTCCCATTTCATATTAAAGAATTCTGCACTTCCCGGAACGAACATGGGAAGTACGTACTGTTTTTCATGCTCAGGATTTTCCCAGTTGTATTCAATTAAACCAATCTGAGCCATTTCGTCAAGAATTTTTTCAAGATAAGCTTCATCCTTGCCGGTTGCTTTGATGATTTCAGGCATTTTCATACCTTTGTGAACCTTCATTTTAAGCGCAACCTCTGCCATCTCGTCTGAAACCATTGCTGCAAGTCCCCAATAATCAGGGTCCTTAATCGTCATTGTTTCGCCCACCTTTGGAAGCCATGGCAGTTTATAAAGAATTCTGTCTGTAATTTTTTTGCCAAGCTTTAAAATCAGTTCTCTCGGCGGTTCATCACTGTGGTTTTCATAGTAGTGCATAATTCGCTCTGCACTTGGATAGGATTTGCCTTTAATCTCATCAAATTTATATTCGTACATATAAATCCCCCTCCTGAATTTTATTGGTTATCAAGGCTGTGGCTTGTAAGGTGTAAGTCCGGTTTTATTTTTTCCATTCCTTAACTTCGCTGTTAAGCCATTTTGTCCATTCTTCTATTCCTTCTCCGCTTTTAGCGCAGATGGTAAATACTTTTGCGTTCGGATTTCTTTCGTAGATGTATGCTTTGCATTTCTCAACATCAAAATCAAAATAGGGAAGTACATCTATCTTGTTTATGAGAACAGCATCACATATTGAAAACATAAGCGGATATTTAAGCGGCTTATCGTCGCCCTCGGGAACAGAAAGTATCATTACGTTTTTAACTGCTCCTGTGTCAAATTCAGCAGGACAAACAAGATTACCTACATTTTCAAGAATTGCTAAGTCTACATCATCTGTATTCAGTGCCTCAAGCCCCTGTCTTGTCATTTCAGCATCAAGATGACACATTCCTCCTGTGTGAAGCTGAATTGCCTTTACTCCCGTTTCAGCTATTTTTTTGGCATCAACATCACTGTCGATATCAGCCTCCATAACACCTATTTTTATCGTGTCCTTTAAAGCTTTGATTGTAGCTTTCAGTGTTGTTGTTTTTCCTGAACCGGGAGAAGACATTAGGTTTAATAAGAATACGCCTTTTTCTTTTAGGCTTTCTCTTAATTTCTCTGCCTGTTCATCGTTGTTTTTAAAAACGCTTTGTTTTATCTCTATTATTTTAACTTCGTCCATGTTCACACACCTGTTTATTATGTTTTGTATACAGTATTTTAACATTTTGTTAAAAAATTCTCAATATCTAAATAACCAATTTAAAGATTTTTTATATTTTTGGTTATTTTGTAAAAAATTATTTTTGCCGGAAACGCTTGCGGTACGACAAGCGTTTAACTGATTTTTTAGA